>NZ_NHRI01000018.1:0-97087 GCF_003129585.1 Shewanella sp. BC20
GGGCAGTAGAAGCAGATATCCATCAGGGCCAGAGAGATCCCTCAACAACAGGCCGGATATATGGGTGCAATGAACTCTTCTCAAAATCGCTATCGAATGTCTTGCAAACCGGATGGGTCCATATATGACCGGCTAGCTTTCGGGGTACAGGATGTACCATCGGAAGCGATAGCCATTTATCCATAAGACCAAGGCTAGTCTCTAATGCATATAACTTCGCTAGGGGCGGCAAGGACTCTTGTTAACAAAGAGGCAAGAGGGAATTGCTGTTGATCCCCTCTTGGTCGGGTGTGGGGGGAAACCCCACGACTTTAAACAAAAAAATACTACTGATAGTTTCAGTTAAAGTATCGCTAAATTACTTGCGAAAAGTACTCACAATAAACCCGCAATTATTCGATTGCGTTAACCAATCCAGTTTGTATTGCATAGCTTTCTAGCTTGATATCAAGATTATCCAAATCTTTATAAAACTCATCATCGAGTTGATTGAGTCGGGCTTCGGCGACTGGATTATCGGTTGCGGCGAGGCGTTGGCCTCTGTCGGTCGGGACGGGATGGTCGCCAAATACCGCCTGTTTAGCCTGTTGTAATAGGGCTAACGAGTGCAAAGCGCCAATTTGCTGAAGGCCGCGCTCGGCAACAGCATAATGCTCGCCCGATGAGTTATCAAAATACTGGATAAAGCCGCCGTTGTAGACTTCGCCAGAGAGACAATTGACGGCGTAATAGTGCTGCGCCGCTTCGCTTAACGTGTGAAAGCCCTGTTTATCGTCGTGCACCCGCACCACAATATCTCGCCACAGCGCTCTAAAAGGGCAGGTTTTATCTAATTCCTGCTCCTTTTGGTAATAGGCTTTTGCCTGTTCGATATTTTCACGATTGCCATTTTTACAGGGCATACATAAGCCCGCATTCCGCTCTGCTGTGCTGGGCATGATTAAGGTTTGGCAAGCTGTGCAGGGGACTTTTTCCGACATTATCTTTCCTTAGATACTCAGGTCAGCAAGAGAAGTAACTGATTCACAAACTACCCATTGTAAAATGACCTGTTTTTAGAGTTAAAGCATACGCAGAGATTAGCGGAATTAAGCATTGGTATGGAAGTGACCGTTGGCGGCATGGATGCCGCCGTCGAGCCTATAGGGATATATTTACGGCGTGTCACTGGAATAACTGTGCTTAATCTATGGCCGAATACTCTTAAACAGCTGTCGTTAGCTGTAATGTAATTGTTTAAATATCACAATTAACAGCCAGCTATCCTAATGTATTAGTTGTACTTTATATTCATCGCGATCAGGGGTTCGCGGGAAGCCTTCTCAGCTCGTAGGCGAGCTAGATACTTTTCCCATAATTCCACTTGGTGAGTGGCAAGATCGTAAAGCACCTGCCAGGAAAACAGCCCGGTATCGTGGCCATCGTCGAAGACGATTTTTACCGCGTAGTTACCTACGGGTTCGATGCTGGTGATATTCACATTCTTCTTATGGGTGACCAGCTTAGGGTTACCGTGACCATGCACTTCGGCGGAGGGAGAATAGACGCGTAACATCTCGCAGGTGAGTTGATACTGCTCGCCGTTATCGAAGCTGATTTCTAAAATGCGCGATTTACGCTTGAGCTTAAGATCGGTGACATTGGGTGTGCTAGTGGTCATAGGTAGTGCCAAGAAAATACGGGGAATGGACAAGCTGTAACATAACAATTTGTGGCTAAGGTTACAAAGTGTAAGCCTTAGCCACAGTCACAATTTTGCACGAATGTTCGGTATCTTGGATACCGAACATTGCAGGCTTGGATAACAGCCCTAGTTACAGGATAAAGCGGCTTAGGTCTTCGTCTTGAACCAGATTATCTAAGTGAGCACTCACATAATCGGCATCAATCACAAATGAGCTGCCAGACTTGTCGGACGCCTCATAGGAGATATCTTCCATCAGCTTTTCCATTACGGTATGCAGACGACGGGCACCAATGTTTTCGGTGCGCTCGTTCACTTGCCATGCCGCCTTGGCAATGCTCTCGATGCCCGACTCGGCAAACTCAATGGTCACGCCTTCGGTGGCCATCAGCGCGATATATTGCTCGGTCAGTGAGGCGTGTGGCTCAGTTAAAATGCGTTTAAAATCATCGGCTGATAACGCATCTAGCTCAACGCGGATCGGTAAACGGCCCTGTAACTCTGGGATTAAATCCGAGGGTTTTGCCATTTGGAACGCGCCCGAAGCGATAAACAGAATATGGTCGGTTTTTACCATACCGTGTTTAGTGGTTACCGTGCAGCCTTCGACTAAAGGTAACAAGTCGCGCTGTACGCCTTCGCGGGACACGTCTGGGCCAGAGGTTTCGCCACGTTTACAGATTTTGTCGATTTCGTCGAGGAACACTATGCCGTGCTGCTCAACCAATTCAATGGCTTGCTCTTTTAAATCTTCTTGATTAACCAGTTTGGCCGCTTCTTCTTCGATCAACAGCTTAAAGGCTTCTTTGATCTTCATCTTGCGACGTTTAGCCGGTGCTTGGCCCATGTTTTTAAACAGGCTTTGCAGTTGGTTGGTCATTTCTTCCATGCCAGGTGGCGACATGATTTCGATACCCACCTGTGGCTGGGCCACATCGATATCGATTTCTTTGTCGTCTAACTGGCCTTCGCGCAGCTTTTTGCGGAAGATTTGACGGGTATTGGAGCTGGTATCGCTGTCCGTGTTGTCCCACTCGTTTTTCGGCTTAGGCAGCAGGGCATCGAGAATACGCTCTTCAGCGTGTTCTTCGGCGCGTTGACGGCATTTGCCCATTTGTTGCTCGCGGGTCAGCTTAATGGCGATGTCGGTTAAATCACGGATGATTTGCTCGACTTCTTTACCCACGTAACCGACTTCGGTGAACTTAGTGGCTTCAACCTTGATAAATGGCGCATTGGCGAGCTTTGCCAAACGGCGGGCGATTTCAGTTTTACCTACGCCGGTTGGGCCAATCATCAGAATGTTTTTTGGGGTGACTTCTTGACGGAAATCGGCATCCAATTGCATGCGGCGCCAGCGGTTACGCAGGGCGACGGCGACAGAACGCTTGGCCTTTTTCTGGCCGATAATATGGGCATCCAGCTCGTGGACAATCTCACGGGGGGTCATTTCAGACATAATATTCCTCACGGGCTGTTAGTAGTTAAGTTCTTCAATTGTTTTGAATTGATTGGTGAATACGCAGATATCGCCTGCAATAGTCAACGACTTTTCTGCAATTTCCAGCGCCGATAATTCGGTATTTTGTAGCAGGGCTAACGCCGCCGCTTGGGCATAGTTACCGCCCGAGCCAATGGCGACTAAATCATGTTCTGGCTGCACTACGTCACCATTACCAGTGATGATCAGTGACGCTTCAGCATCGGCGACCACAAGCATGGCCTCGAGTTTGCGCAGCATGCGGTCGGTTCGCCAATCTTTGGCCAGTTCAACGGCCGATCGTAATAGATGACCTTGGTGCATCTCGAGCTTGGACTCGAAACGCTCAAATAGGGTAAAAGCGTCGGCGGTGCCGCCAGCAAAACCTGCCAACACTTTGTTGTGATATAAGCGACGCACTTTCTTGGCGTTACCTTTCATGACGGTATTGCCTAGGGAGACTTGGCCATCGCCGGCGATGACAACTTGGTTATTACGGCGTACTGATACGATAGTGGTCACTTTTGAATCCTCTTCTCTTGCCCGCAATGAAAATCCTGCGGTGGATGATGGAATAGATATGGGGATGGATGGTCAGATTTCAAGTGAAAGCGGAAAAAGCCACAGAGCGTTAGGGATTTTATGCCCTGTGGCTGATGTAGGATATTACTGCGATAAGGTCGAGCGGCCGACAACCGTACGGCCATCGAGGGGATAGTATTTTAGTTCCCAATTCTCGCTGCCAAGGCGGCGATCATCCGACACATAGTTAAAGTAGCAATAAGTGTTAGGGTCGGTTATTGCGCCGCCGCTATACCAATAGACGATATCGACATTGGGGGTTGCTTGCCAATCGAAGTGAGTGGCGAGGACTGTGTCCGGATTATCGAGTAAGGATTGCCATAGTTCGCCGCAGAAAGCGCCTTGTAATTGCGTGCCTTGGTTACCGCTTTGGGCTGTGTCTTTTCCGAGTGGAAAGCCAGTAGTGGTGGAGTCGACTGTGCCATCACCATAGCAGGCGAGATTTTGGGTATAACCCGAGTGTCCACCCGCAAGCCAACAACTGTGATACAGTTTTACGCCAGAGGTAAAAGCGGCGAAGGCGGCTTTTGCCCGCGCATCGTGGGCATCTTGGCTGAGATTCATAAAACGAGGCGCAGCGACCACGGCAAGAATGCCTAAGATGATAATCACCACCACCAGTTCAATTAGGGTAAATCCTTTAGATGTGTGTAGACGGCTCATACTGCTCACCTGTTGCTAAGATGGCGATATTCTAACGTATCTTTGATAGTTGATCATTAAGCTATTGATATCAAATGTTTTGATAACATTATCATTACACTGATTGCGATGATGAAGACAACCGAAATACTTAGAGATAACAGCGCCCTTCGCGATGAGATGAAGGGCGCCTCGGGTTTACTTTATGCTTTCGAGTCCCTTAGTGTTAACTCCTTTTAAGGCGTTTTTCTCTAGCTGTTCTTTCTGTTTCTGATCGTTGAGTTTCTTCTGTTGATTGAGTTGTTGCTGTTCAATGCTGAGTTGAGTTTGCCTTTGTATGGCGAGCTGCTGTGACTCACATTGCTTGTATGCATCGGACCAGCCTTGAGCATATTCTTTATCGGTTTCAAAACGTCTGACGTCTTTCTTGAATTGATCGAATAAGCTACCACCTGCGTTGTTACCGCTGTGACAACCATCGTCGAATCCCTCGGCATAGGCCTGTGGGTAACCTTGGCTGATCATGGTATCCCGTTGTGATACACATCCAGTCAGCAATACATGCCCTAAGGCAACCACAGACAGCAAAGCGAGTGTTGATTTGTTCATAGTCGAACCTCTACCTAGTTGAGATTAATTATTGGTTTTTGCTCTGTGCTTTAGTGGCATTTTCAATGAGCAATGGCAGTAAATCTTCCCGAGCACTGTTTCCGGATAAAGGGGCTGTGCCTGAGTTAGTCACACTGAAGGAATATCTTTCTTTCCCTTCAGGGATGGCTTCTACGCTAATGTGGTCATGGTCGATGGCCCACCATACGCTGAAGATATAGCCAATACGTTTATCTGGTAGCGGTTTGAGTTGTTTATCTGGCCACTGCTGTTTGATAGAAGTGACGATAACGCTATCTGCCTGTTGAGGTGTGAGGGTGAATATGCCATTGGGCATACTTTGGGTTGAGTTAGTTGATGAGCATCCTGCTAACATGAGTCCAGTGAATAAACTGAGTAATAGTTTCACTTTGTCTGACCTCGTGGATTGAATTGACTAAAGTCTAGTCGGCGTCGAACAATACGCATGTTAGCCATTGCTGATATTGTCTGGGGTTAGATTTAGCAGGAAATAAAATCCAATTCGGGTAATTGCTCTAAATTTGGCGTGCTGTTCGCAATTTGAGCTAAAAAAGTTTGGGATGGATAAAGTTGGTCAGATTTTAGCTTGTACGCGATAACGAGTTTGTTCTGGGTTTATAAATGAATTTACTTTGTTGGCGGCTGAGGGGCGAGCCTTGTGGACAAAACAGGAGAGATAAAAAAGCCCCGAGAACACTGGCCGTTCTCGGGGGAAGGTTCTAAAGCAGTGGATCTTTAATGCCTACGGGACATAAAGGAGAGAACCTGAGCCGAGTGTGGCAGTTTATTGCTTAAGCGACAAAGCTTAACTGACAAACTGCGACAGCTTGTCGCAGGGCAACTTTTGCCAGGGCAAGCAAGGGAAAGTGTTCAAGTCAGGATATCTGAGCAGGGTTAGCAAAGACCTTGTGGTTAAAGTCGTGGGGCACTAAGGCACTAAGACATTAAGACATTAAGACATTAAGGCAGTAGGGCATTGAGGTGAGCTAAATGCTGGACTAATTCGGCCATATTGCTGACCTCAAGCTTTTTCATAATCTTAGCGCGATGCACTTCGATGGTTCTTAAGGATAAATACATGGCCTCGGAGATCTGCTTGTTGGTCATGCCTTGGATAACATGGGTCAACACTTGCTGCTCACGCTCGGTCAGTTGGGCAAATTTATGCTGCAGGCTTTGTTGTTCAAAACTGGCTTGGCTTTCTTTATGCGCTTTTTCAATCGCTTGAACCAAAGCTTTGCCGGATACAGGCTTTTGAAAAAAGTCACAGGCGCCCTTGCGAAAGGCGCTTAATGCCATAGGTAAATCGCCGTGGCCCGTGAGAAAGATCACCCCTAGCGGGCTTTGGGTTTCAAGCAATTTTTGCTGGACTTCTTGGCCGGTGATCTCCGGCATTCTACTATCTAAAATCACGCAGCCCGCCTGCGTTAAGGGGCATTGGGCTAAAAAATCCCGTCCACTGCTAAAGGTTTGTACTTGATAGCCAAATTGCCCGAGCATAAACCCCAGAGAATCGAGAATCGCCTCATCATCATCGACTAAGTACAACGGTAGCTTGGTGGACATGGTTTTCCTTGCAATGGTTTTGGTGTTATCAGCTTAAGCCTGCGGTGTAACTGGCTCAATTTTAAGCCGAGGTCTTGGGAGGTGTATCACTAAATTAGCCGAATCCTATCGGCCATGAGCCAGAGTTTGGGGCGATTCACAGCTTAATTGAAGCGGTGAAGATAAAGTGAACCGATAACAAGGGCATAGTGGAAAAGGCGAGCGCAATGGGGTTGTGGTGTCGGGCAATACTCGTGAGTGTTATCTTGAGTCTGACAGGGCTTACCCTGTGCTATGCCGATGAAGATGTGCCCGTCAATGAATTTAAGGTGGGTGTGCTGGCCAATCATGGTGTGTTGCAGGCGAAACAACGCTGGCAGCCAATGATGGATTACCTGAGCGAAAAAGTCCCCAATAGCCGTTTTGAAGTGGTGCCAGTGGATTTTAATGGCATGCGTAGCCAGTTACTTAGCCACGACTTGCAATTCATTGTCACCAACCCCGGCCAGTATCTGCACTTGAGTAATAACTTTCCGCTCTCGTGGCTGGCGACCATGAAGAGTCGTAAACATCAGGGCAACACTTTTACCATAGGCGCGACCATTATTGTGCGTGCCGATAGCCCAATCCGCAGTTTGCAGGATTTACGGGGCAAGAATGTGGTTGCCAGCGATCCGCAGGCGCTCGGTGGCTATCAAGCGGCGATGGGACTGCTGCATAAAATGGGCTATTTGCCGGAGCAGTTTTTCGGTGATGTGCGATTCTTAGGCTTTCCCCTCGAGCCGCTAATCTATCAAGTGCGCGATGGTAATGCCGATGCCGCGATTGCACCTTTTTGCACGCTAGAGGAAATGATTGAAACCGGGCTTATCAATCAGGCCGATTATCGGGTTATTCATCCAACCAATCCTCCTGGTTATGACTGCGAGGTGAGTACCCAGCTTTATCCTAATTGGTCGTTTGCGGCGGCGGATACAGTATCGCCGCGCATTACCATGCAAATTACCCGCGCCCTGTTTGACTTGCCCGCCGACCATGTGGCGGCGATTACCGCCGATACCTTAGGTTGGACAGCGCCGGTGAGTCAGCTAAAGGTGATTGAATTATTTAAAGAATTACAGCTGCAAGGCGCAGCGCCGCCCCTGTATCAAACCGTCTATAAATGGATGGAGAAAAATAAAGAGTGGGGTGGGGTATTGCTGCTGATCTTTATCGTATCGACCATTTATCACCTGTGGCTTGAGTATAAGTTTCGCCAAAAGAGTGAGTTTTTGGTCAGCACCGAGCGGCAGTTAAAGGATAAAGCCTTGCAACTAGAGCGGTTGCAGAGTGCGGCGATTCTCGGGGAGATTGGCGCGGGGCTTGCCCATGAATTAAATCAACCGATTGCCGCCATAACCCAATACAGTGAAGGCGCCATGCTACAGCTAGAAAGGCTGGGGCAGGATAATCCTGAACTCTACGATATTTTAGGGAAAATCAACGCGCAATCGATACGAGCAGGGGCGGTTGTGCACCGTATTCGCGGTTTGCTCAAACGTCGCCAGTCTAAGGCCGAACCGCTCAATGTGACCCTAGTCGTCAAAGAAGCCTTGGCCTTGCTGCGGCGCGAGTTAGACCGTGCAGGCGTGCAAGTCACTGTGCTGGTTGAAGGTCATCCCTTTGAAGTCTTGGGGGATAGCGTGGGCCTCAGTCAAATGTGGGTCAACCTAGTCAAAAATAGTTTAGATGCGCTAGAAGCCTGTGAAGATCACCGAGCGCGGCAGTTGAGGGTAGAGATCTATTATCAACCCACTGAAATTAAAGTATTAGTGATTGATAATGGTGAAGGATTGCAGCGCCAAGCCAGCGAGCTAATGGCCTCATTTGCCTCCACCAAGGATGCGGGACTCGGTTTAGGCTTAGCCATTTGTAAGGATGTCGTCAGCCGCCACCATGGCAGTATTGAGATTGAAAACTGCAAGCAATCGGCACATGCCCAATTACCCTGGCAGCAAGGCTGTGTGGTGACGGTGATATTACCTCGGGGCTAGAATGAATCGCCGCAGAGCTTTTAAGTATCTATCTTTAGTTGCGGGAGCAAGCTGCTTTTTATCAAGCCCAATTATCGTTTAAGGCGCGGGATATTCTTGGCTAAATTGCAGCAGTTTTTGGGCTAAAAATTCAATAGTGCGGCGAATTTTATGGCTTGGATAGTCGGTTTGCAGATAGACCAATTGCAGTGGCACCGGAGGTGCGAGTTTGTCGGCTAAGATAAGCTTTAGCCTGCCTTCGGTGACATCCTGCGCCACATCGAGCCAACTTTTATAGGCGATACCTCGCCCCGCCAGTGCCCAATCGCGCACAACGGCACCATCATTACAAAAGCGTTTTCCTCTTACTTCAATCTCTACGGCTTCATCATTGTGGCTGAATTTCCACTTCTGCCATGGCTCACCTCCACGATTTAAGATCAACACTTGGTGTTGACTCAATTCGTTCAGTGTTTGCGGTTCTCCATATTGAGCAAGATAAGTGGGGGAGGCAACGAGCACCCTTGGCGTCATCGACAGTTGGCGCCGTTTTAGATTGGAATCTTCCAGTTGGCCATAACGCAGGGCTAAATGGATATTTTGATCGATAAGATCCGTCATATGGTCGCCAAAGTACAGCTGAATCGACAGCTCAGGCGCGCTATCCATCAGCTCATCTAGCCAATTGCGGATCCGACTGCGGCCAATGTCCGAGGGCAGGGCGATGCGCACTTCGCCCTTTAGCTCGCCCCTATGCTCGGCCAAATTAGCGGAAGCGGTTTCGAGTAACGCAAGGGCAGGTTTAGCTGCATCGAGAAATATTCGCCCTTCTTCCGTGAGTTGCAATCGCCGAGTGGAGCGAGCAAACAGCTGACAACCTAGCTTTTTTTCCAGCCGTTGCAGGGCCGCACTCGCGGCGGCGGGCGTCATGCCGACTTCTTTACTGGCGGCGGACAGGCTTTCGAGCGCAGCGATACGCAGAGCGAGTTGTAGATCGTTTATATGGTACATATCAAATTATTTTTGAAAATGATTTAAATATTTGACTGATTATCAATATAGATTAATTAATGCACTATTGCACTCAGATATTCAAACTTCATTTATGGTTCGGAGTGCATATGAGTTTATTTACAGCCTATGAGTCAGCGGCACTGACATTACAAAATCGTATCGTGATGGCGCCGATGACTCGGGCGCGTACCACACAGCCTGGGAATATTCCCAACGACTTAATGGCGCAATATTACGCCCAGCGTGCTTCGGCAGGTCTGATCATTACCGAAGCGACCCAAATTTCGGACGACAGCCAAGGCTACTCTTTTACCCCCGGCGTTTATACCGAGGCACAAATTGACGGCTGGAAAAAAGTCACCGCGGCGGTTCATCAAGCGGGCGGTAAAATCTTTAATCAAATCTGGCATGTGGGCCGAGTGTCCCATCCGATTTTTCAGCAGGGCGGGGCGCCTATTGCACCTTCGGCGATAACCCCTGTTGGCACTAAGGTGTGGATTGTTGATGAGCAGCATCCCGAGGGGCAAATGGTGGACTGCCCCGAGCCGAGGGAAATGACCCAAACAGATATCGACCGCGTAGTGGCCGACTTTGCCAAGGCAGGGGCAAATGCCGTTGCCGCAGGTTTCGATGGTATCGAAATCCACGGTGGTAATGGTTATCTCATCGACCAATTCCTACGAACTAACTCTAATCACAGAACCGATGCCTATGGCGGCACGCCCGAAAAACGTATTCGCTTTTTATTGGAAGTGGTTGAAGCGGTAAGTGCCCAGATTGGCGCCGATAAAGTAGGCGTTCGCCTCGCACCCTATGTGACTTTTAAAGACATGGCTTGCCCTGAGATAGTCGATACTATCCTGTTAGCTGCTAAGCATTTATCGGCGTTGGGCGTAGCATATTTGCACTTGTCGGAAGCCGATTGGGACGATGCGCCACAGGTGCCTGAGGCTTTCAGAATCGAGCTACGCAAAGTATTTAAAGGCAGCATTATTGTGGCGGGTCGCTACGATGTCGAGCGTGGCAATGAGGTTATCGAAAAAGGTTATGCCGATTTAGTGGCCTTTGGTCGCGCCTTTATCGCTAACCCCGATCTGCCCTATCGTTTAGCCAATCAATTACCCCTATCACCCTTCGATAAGGGGCCATTATTTGGTGGCAGTGCGGCTGGATATACGGATTATCCAAGTTATCAAACGGCGCTGCGAGCTGTGATCCGCTCTAGTGATGATGAGGTGGCATAATGCAACATCGTACTTATTGCGCCGTTGCGCCTTGGATAAAAGTCGGTTTATGGAGCTCAGGATTACTCGGCTTAGCCATTATAGGCTTTGCGCTTGCGAGTCTAAGCATGACGGCATTTGCTGCTCAAGGTGGTTCAACCCAAGCCAGTGTTGATGTCAAAACCGCTCTTACTCCTAAGGTAACGGCAATGGAGCTGATCAGTGATGGTTCACCACTGGCTGAATCTATTGCCCACGCCGCTTTGCTATACGCTAGTTTTTGGGATACTGGCGACCCAACATTTGCCCACGGGGCATTAGCGACCAGTTTTATCGATCGCACCTTGCCCGAAGGTCGTGCACAGGGGATTACTGGTCCGCTCGACGCTTCTAAGCACTTCAGGGCGGCGGTGCCCGATCTCTCGGTAACCGTTGAGCACCTGCTGGTGGTCGGTGACCGTGCGGTTGTGCGTCTCCGCTTTAATGGCCATTTTACCGGTGTCTTTGGTGAACAGCGTGGACAAGGGCAAAAAATTGATTTTCGCGCCGTAGATATGTACCGAGTGCGTGATGGTTTTATCACAGACAACTGGCACCTTGAGGATTATCAGACGCTATTTAGCCAGCTTGCCGCTAAAGCTGTGACCACAGGAGCCAAGTCATGAACCCACGTCGACAATTTTTAAAGACCAGTCTACAGGCGGGCGGTGCTTTGGTGGCGGGTGTAGGGTTAAGTCAATCAGCCTTTTCCATGGGGTTACCAGGTTTAGTGGCACTCGATGATCAAACACAAACTTCTGTTGGAGGCAGTATGAATAAGCGTTTTTGGCCTAATGGCGAACAACTAGTGATTTCTATCTCCATGCAGTTTGAGGCTGGCGCGCAGGATAAAAACGCCGAAGGTCCGTTTCCACCAATGGAGCAGGGTTATCCAGATACTATTACCCCCAGTTGGTACGACTACGGGATGAATGAGGGGATACCGCGTTTGCTACGTTTATGGCGTAAGCACAATATTCAGGTGACATCCCACATGGTGGGCCGCGCCGCCGAATTACATCCACAACTTGCCAAACAAGTGGCGGATGAAGGCCATGAGATTTCAGGCCATGGGCAGACGTGGACGGCGCAATACAGCATGTCGCCAGCGCAGGAGCGTGATTCTTACATCCAAAGTATCAATACCTTAGAAAAGATTACCGGCCAGCGTCCCATAGGGTTTAATGCGTTTTGGATGCGCCACAGCACCCAAACCTTAAATATCCTGAAGGACTTAGGCTTTATCTATCATATTGATGATTTATCAAGGGATGAACCTTCAATTATCCCTGTGCAGGGTAAACCGTTTGCCGTGGTGCCTTATACCTTGCGCAACAATGATATAGGTCGCTTTGGTGGCAATACTGCGATGACGGCTGCCGCCTTCTTACAGGAGCTTAAAGATGAATTCGATATGCTCTATCAGGAAGGTGCATCGCAGCGGCGGATGATGTCGATTAGTGTGCACGACCGTATCGGGGGGACGCCTAGTCTTGCCAATGCCTTAGACAAGTTTATTCAATATGCTAAAGCACACTCGAAAGTGGGTTTTATGCGTAAGGATGCGATAGCGAAATGGGCGCTGGCACAAAAGGATACGCCCACCAATCCTGCAAGAACATTTTAAGGGATAAAACCACAGCACTGAGATGTGCTGTGGTTTTTACTTTCAGGGAGATATCGGTGCTTAACGCATGGCGAGCATGGCCCAAGTGCGGCGACCCTGCTCAAGAATAATCCCAACAGCCAGCCCTGCGGCGGCGTTGACAGCCAAGCAAGTGACTGCGGTTGCGAGGATCACAAAGATACAGAAGGGTTTACCATCGATAAGGCGCTTTGACCATGCCAGTTGCAAACCACCGATGGAAAGCAAACTGCCGAGAATTGCCACTGGGATAAGCCCTAGCAACCACGCAATTTGGCTATCCCAAAACAGGGCAATCACCACACAAGTACCACCGAAGATTAATGGCGCGAGGTGAGTGCGCGCGCCAAAGTGATATTGCACCGCAAGGCCTCCCGCGCCATGGCACATGGCCGCAGCCCCAAAAGGCGCGAGTAACAAATTGGCAAGCCCAGAGCTAATGGCCAAGTTTTTAGGCGTGAGTTTGGCGGCGTCTTCGGGGAATTTTTCCTGCGCCATTGCTGAGGTGGCTATCACCGCATTGGTTAAGGTGAGGGCGAGCTGCGGCAACACAAGTAAAATCGCCGCCGAGCTCCACTCATTAAGGCTAGGCCAAGCCAAATGTAGCGAGGCACTCAAGGCGGGAATATTCAGGCTGCTAGTTATTTCGGTTTGGCTGTTGGCTTGCCACAACATGCCCGCTGCGATCACCAGTGGCATAGCAAGGTAACGTAACGGTAAGAATTTACTCACAAATAGCAAGGCAAACGCGCCGAGTCCGAGCAGCCAAAAGTCGCTCATCATCTTAGTGCCCATCCACATCAATTGCAGACCAATTGCTAGTTGAATGCCGACACTCACGGCTTGGGACAATTGTTTGGCAAGCCAAGTGATGGCGCCACTAAAGGCCAAGATTAACAGTATGATACCCATCAGCATGGCACTGGCTTGAAGCATCCCTGGTGTTAAGCCTTGGGCGATTACGAGGGCGGCGATAACCTTCATGGGTTGGACGGGAATAGGGCGGCGATAAAATAAGGCGCTTAAGATTGCGAATAGGCCAAAGCCCAAAAATATCCCTTGGGGCGAAAATTGGTTTAGGGCGATTAAGCCCAAGACTAAGGGTAAAAAAGTGCCTAGGTCGGCGAAGGCACCGCTGGTTTCACCGAGTAAACGGTTAAGCGGTTGAGTCGAATGCTGTGTTGGGGTTTTGCCCGCGGTCATAGAGGTTGCCACAATTGAACATTGCCTGTTTAGGCAAAATAAATGCCATAAAAATCAGTTAATTTGACTTATAAACAGAGCCAAACTCCTTTTCACACCTATAGATTGAGACAAACTGGGACAGTGTTATTTTTTAACTGCGGCGATTTGTCTTTGTTGGCAGAGTATAGCTGATAAAAAAGAGAGCTTAGCCAGCGGGTGCTAAGCTCTCAAAGGTTTGCAGGGGAGCGATACTCGCTATGCCTTAAGTTTGGTTAGGCGATAGCGAGTGGAGCAGCTTATGGTTGTTTATGTTTAGGGCCTTGCTTGTTTTTCATAGGGTCGCCTTGATAGCCCAAGGCTTGCCAATCGAGACGAGTGCCTTTGTTGTGGCAATCATTACAGTTAAGCGCTTGTTCCTTCGGTGATACCATGTGGTTGATACGCCACCACATTTCAGTGGCGGCAAAGTCATATTCACCGCTGTATTTGATGCCTTTTTCCAACATAGTTGGGTTAGCTTCCATACCCAGTTTCGCCGCTAAATTCCAATCAAACTCGCTCCAATATCCGCCTTTGCCATAGGTTTTCGGGGTGATAAAGATATTGAGCTTTTTATCGTAAATTTGCTTACCAGTATGAACCTTAAAGGGATAAATTTTGGCTTTAGCATCGTTAATATCGCCCATAGGGTAGGTCAGTTTAGTGACGACATTCGGGTCCATCTTGTCCCCCGCCATATAAGCGTTAGCCGTGCCGTTGTACCAAGCGTACTGGGGCTTGACCATTTTCTCCCACACAAAGTCACCCTTTTTCTTCTGATAGGTGTGTTTGCCATATTGATCAACGGTTTCAGGTTTATCATCACCCGCAGTTGACCAATCCCAGTGCATCTTGGTGGGTTCATTCTTTGCGAAGAAGGGAATATGGCAGGTTTGGCAGGCCACGGTTGCGGTATGGGTATTGAGCTTTTTGTTGCTATGCGGCGCACTCTCGTGGCAGTTCTCACAACCTATATGGTCAATACCGCCAGGGGATACGCCCATGGCATTACCCGATATTTGATGTTTTTCAGTGGTATGGCAGTTTTGGCATTGGAAGTTATTGCCGTCGCTGTCCATGTGTACATCGGTGGCCTTATCGGGATAGGCCATGGAGGAGTCGAGATCCCCATGTTTGACCGCATCACCACCTCCACCATAGAAGTGGCAGCTACCACAGTTATCCCGCACGGGTTCACCCACGTTTTGCGCGATCTTCGCCAGATCGAGTTTCGCCATAGGCTCGCCTGCACCAGCGGGGTCTTTCACATAGGTGCCAGTGGTGTCGTGGCAGACAAGGCAGTCCACTTTGGTTTTGTCTTTAAAATCAAAGTTACTGTCCTTCCAGCCGTAACCTGCGTGGCAGCTAGTGCAGCGAGGTTCGTTGCTGGAAATCGACACACAGAAGTTATTGATACTGTTTTTCTTACCGCGTAATACGGTTCTATCGGGTAGCTTTTGTTCTAACTCCCATGTCCAGTGGGAGGTTTTCATCATGTCTGTGGCTTGGTCTTCGTGGCAGGTTAGGCACTGAGTCGTCACCTCAGAACCTGTGGCGAAGGGGCCTTTGAGAACGTCTTTATGGGGATTGGCGGCCTGCGCTTGCAACGCCATACCCGCTAAGGCAATAACAATGAGTTTTTTCATTCTGTACTCCTGCCCTCGGCAATACCGAGGGCTGAATGGCATGTGGTTAGAAGTTAATGGTCAGAGAGGCATTTACATCGAAGGCCTTATCGACCGCAGGCAGCATCGAGTAGGCTGAGCCCGCTAACACCTCATCGATTTTTTGTGGTGCGCCCACAGGTGTGCCGCTACCTGTGTATTCGTAGTCGTAGTAGAGTCCAGCCAGTTTGATAAACATTTTGGGATTGATATCAAAGATGTAATAGGCTTCGCCGACATGGCCACGGGTAGCTAACTTACTACCGATTGGGTCGTCTTGGGCTTGGGTGAAAGGCGTCCAATATTTAGAACCGTAGTTATATTCCAAGCCAAACTTGCCGTAGGGCGCGGGGATTTGGATACCTACATAGATGCCATAACCATCTTTGGTATCGGTATCATCGCTGGTTTTCGGCACCATGATGATTTCGGTCCCAGTGCTGTTGAGCTCTGCTTCAAACACCGCATCGGATAACATGCCGCCGAACATACCCGCATTGCCATTTGGCTCTGCGCGCGTCCAGCCTAGTGAGGCAAACCATTTGATATCGTTAGCTTCCTCCCGCGCAAAGCCAATGCCGCCAAGGTACATATCGCCAATGACGCCGCTAGGCTGCACTCGGGTGACAAAGTTAAAGTTGTCAAACTTTTGCATATCTTGGTACATGGTTGGGGCGAAAATACCCGCCAGTTGGGTCGGGAAGGCCATAGTGCCTTTAAAGCCATCGTTGATGTCTTTGGCACCAAACAGGGTAAATTGTAGGAAGTTAGTGCCGTCATTGATGGCGTCGATATTAAAGCCGCCGAGGTGGGTATCCTTGGTGACGATATCGCCAAACATTTCGCCATTACCCCATTGGGATTCAAAGCCTTGGCCATAACAGAAGCGAACCACTTGCCCCTCAACGCCAGTGATTTCCCCTAGGTTGTAGCCCAAGGTGGCGCCGTCGAAGTTAAAGTTAACTAAATGGCCAGAAGGCGTACCGCCACGCAGTTCGTTTTCACGGTAGTGGCTTGGTGGGCCATAGGTGGATGGACGGCGACCAATCGAGAGGTAAAACTCGGAGCCATTGATTTTTTTCCAGTCGAAATAGGCGCGCTCTACCCTTAGCCAGTCACCACTGGTGTTGCCGCTGCTGGTGCCATCCATAGTAAATGAGCGCCAGGAGTCGAACACTTGTACGCCTGTGGAGTCGCCCCAGTTTTTGTACATGCTCAGACGACCGGCAAAGCTGACGTTATCCCATACCTTGGCCTTAAGATTTAACCGCAGGCGAGTGGTGTAAAAGATATCGTTATCAATATCTTGGATATGTTGCTGTGCGAGAACGTAGGGCATCACACCCTGTAACATGCCATTTTGAAAGGCGGAGGCCAGATCGGGATTGGCTTGCATCATCTGGCCGAGTGGCGAGTTAGGATCGTTTGGCATCCCAAAGGCGCCGGACATGGCCTTGGCGCCAAAGTCATTAAAGTTAACCTTAATGGCGGGGTTCCAAACGACATCGCGGTAATGCAGTGAGTGAGCTTTGGTTCTAAAGTCGCCAGTGATTTCAAGGCGGTCTAACGAGGTGTGGCGTTCGGTTTTATCGACACGGATATTGAGTTCATCGAGCTGTTCGGTGATATCGGCAAGCTGTTGTTTCAGCTCTGCCATTTTTTGGGTGTCAGCTGGCGTTTCGTTGGCTGCGGCAAAGGTTTGGCCGGACATAAACAGCGCATTCGCAACCAATATCGAAATGAGTGTAGGTGTACGCATAGGGTTTCTCCCTGAGTGTTCCGCTGGCACTGGCTTAAGGCTCTGTGCCAAATTTACCCAACAGGAGGCCCTGAGGTGTGCTCCCCATTTTTCTCATATTGGGCTTGGTTTTATTTCAATGGCTTAACTTACAGTTGCAGGCCTGTGGTTATCCCTTTGATTTAGGCTTAGCAGCAATTAACCGCAGGTTTGCGGTTGCTCCGAGTCGGCGGCATGGTCATACAGGAATTGCTGTATATCTTTGAGATCTTGCTCGGTGAGGCCGTTGAATACCTCAGGTTTGAGTTTGTGTTTATCTTTGTCGAAGAAGCGATCCCATTGGCTCATGGTTTTGCTCATTGGGGTCAGCTCGCCACCTTCACCACCTTGGCTATGGCAGGCTTTACATTCTTTTTTATAGAGGTGTTTTCCCTTTTTGGGATTGCCCCCATCGGCGGCGTAGACTTGAAGTCCCAGACTGCTGATTAGCGCGACGGCGATTGCGATCTTAGTTGAAGTTTTCATCATCTCATCCTTTCTTAATTGTCATTCACATGACTTTGTTGGTGGAATGTGGCTATTGCTTCCACCTTGTGAATAAATTTATCAAAGGTGACGGGATGTTTATTTGAGGTGTATCACTTTCATTAAAAAAATCTAATTGATAAAAATTTCATTGATAAAAATCTAATTGACTGGTGATGGATTGAATTGGGTGGAAATTTACATTTTCAAAAACAACGATTTGTTTTTATTGCTAAATTAGCTTGTTGTATCGCAGCTAGGGATTTCGGTCGGAGAGGACGAAAAAATGATAGTGATCGAGTTAACACTTTGTAAAATTTACGATCTCTAAAGTAGCCAGTCGGAATAATTTTGCTCCATTTTCGCTGTGTGAGGGCGGGGCAGCTAGGCGTTGATAAGGGCGGCTGATTTCTAATTTTTTTAACACAGCGGCTACGCTAATGATAACCCGCAGTGCTTTATTCACTTTCGCAGCTAAGTAGCGCCAACGCTGCGGCATTTAACCCAAGCCACGGTTTAAGCCGTAGTTCTCAACACTAGGGTTTGGCTAAGCGGCCAAACCCTGCAATCAGCTATTTATCCTCACTCGTTGCTCTGTAAGTAAGGTGCTAGCTGAGTTTCAATCCTCTCGATTTCATCTTGGGCATACAACAGCTCGGACTCCGTTAAGCGGGGTAGGGCCTGTTGTTGATACAAGAGTTGGTCGCTATTCATCCCATATTTACCAAAGTTGCGCAGTAATATACTCGACCAAATATATGTTTGTACTGGTTTATCAATCGACTCATGGCGGTTGATATCAACGAGGGCTTGCATACCATCTTGGCTGCCCAAGTCGGCAGCTTTACGGTACCAAGTCTCTGCGGTTTGCAGCGCTTCGCGGCTCGGATGCTCACCCTTGCGGTAGATTTCTGCTTGATTAAGATGGTAATAAGCCTGCTGCTCATCGGGGATAGGATGTTGATGCAGAAAGTTATTACACAGGCTTTGGGCTTCGCGGATCTCTAGGGTGCCCAAGCGCTTACTGAGCTTCTCATATGCTTCTTGATAGTCACTGATATGGCTCATGGCTGCCAGTTGGTAATACATTAAGGCTTTAATCGGTTGGCGTGAGACACCTAAGCCTTCTTCATAGATTTTTCCTAGGCCGAATAGGGCTTCCTCTTGCCATTGGGACGCCAGAGTTTCTAATTCTGTTCTTGCCTGCTGGTAGTCATTATCCGTTTGTGGGTCGAGTAGTTTAAGGTGTGCCAGCGCTAACTTAGCAAAGACATTGTCAGCGGCGCAGGATTTTTCTAGCCAGTGACGGGCTTTGCCATAATCGACGGCAAAATCTTCACCATAGAGGAAACGTTTGCCTAGGTAATACTGGCGAAAATCATTTTCTGCAGCATATTCGCTGAGTAAAGCTTCGGCGCGGACGAGGTCCTTAGGGCCGCCTTGGCCAGCGGCCAGCATATGGCCTAAGTTATCTTTTGCAAGTTCATCACCGGCGGCGACGGCTTTCTCAAAGTATTCCCGCGCTTTGCTATAGTCTGGCGTGACACGTTCATCGTGCCAATACAAGGTGCCTAGGTGGTAATAGGCATCTTGGTTGCCTTGGGCGGCTGCTTTTTCGAACCAGTAAATGGCTTGGCTTGCATCGGGATCGAGAAAGGGTTGTCTGAGATACAAATAGGCGAGCTCATATTGAAACTCGACTTGCCCCGCTTCAGCACTGGCTTTGAGTTGTTCGACCTGTTCGCGTAATTGCTCGGGAGTTTGCGCCTCAGAGGCGACCAAGCTCGGCAGGGTAATCATGGGTAAAAATTGCGGATCGATCTCGGCGGCTTTTCGATACCAATATTCAGATGCCTTGGGATCGGCGGGGACTTGCTGGAATCGACCCGAATACAACTCGGCCATAGCAATGGCGGCCACGGCAAAGCCTTTATCAACGGCCTGCTGAATATAGTCTAGGCCAGAGTTGACTTCGCCCTGATTGATTAATGTGAGTCCGTGATTGAGTAGCGCCGAGGGTTCACCCGCGGCAAGCGCTTCGGCTTGTATTTTCTTTTTTTGGTATTTGGCAAAAAAAATAAACAGAACGACAAAGGCTATAATGATAAGTATCAACGACATAGTATTCCATCACTATCGATATTTGGGCTGCACAGTAAACGCGTATCCCGCAAAAAATGCAAGTTAACTGTGCCAGATGAGGCGAATGTTTGAATTCATTCGCCTCGATGGCGGTGCTTACTTTTCTTGCAAATGAATTTCTCGCACTGGGCAAGCCATTTCGATACCAGCCTGTTTAAGGGCGTTATAAATGGCCATATTTATCTTGTATTTATGCTGAAAGTAACTTTGTGTCGGTACCCAGTAACGTACACCAATCTCGATGCCGATGGCATTAAAACCATTGATACCAATATTTGGCGTAGTGTCCTGACTGACATTGGGGTTTTGGCTCAGCAGCTCAGTGATTAGGCTTATCGCCGCCTCGGGGTCGTTGTTATAACTCAGGTTAAATTGGGTTTCGACCAGCTTATTACTGAAGGAGTTATGCAAGATCTCACCAACGATGTGCTTGTTGGGAATGCTAATTTGCTCGCCTTCCTCATTGGTTAAAATCGTCATCCCCAAATTAATCCGCGTGACGACACCGCTTTCTCCTTTGATTTCGATGGTATTTCCGACCACAAAAGGACGAGTCACAATAATGGTGACCCCAGCGGCATAGTTCGACAGCATCCCCTGTAGGGCTAAACCTGCGCCGAGGGAGGCGGCACCAATCGCTGCCACCATGGGTGTGACGCTAATGCCTATCTTGCCTAGGGCAATAATTCCCACCATGACAATGATCAGGATACGGATCAGATTGCTGACAAAGTTACTCAGGGTGATGTCGATGTGATGCTTTTCGCACTGCTTGGCGACTAAGCGCGAGACTTTGCTGGCGACCCACAGACCCAATAAAAAGACCAGCGCCGCACCGATTAATTGGAAACTATAATTGACTAAAAACTCGGTGATCAGCTGGTAAACGCCTTGGAGTTGCTGCAATTCCTGATCGAGTCCCGGTGTTATCATAATGATATCCTTACAATAAATTTAACCGCCCTAGTATAACGTACAATTGCTTTGAAAGGCGTATTCGCCATGCATTGTGAAGCGTATCATGTAATGGCTCGGATTAAATGAGCCGGTTGCGAGACTCGGGTATGCTATTGCCCGTATCAAAAATGGAGTTAAGTGTTTATGAGAAAGCTGTTGTTGTGTCTGTCCTTCCTTTTCACTCCCATGATGGCCTTGGCGGCGAGTTACGTTGCCGGGGATGCGATCAATCCTATTTCATTGCAGGATCAAAATGAGCAAGCAGTCAGTGTGACTGACGAAACCAAAGTCGTGCTCTTTAGCCGCAGTATGAAAGGCGGCGATATTATTAAAGAAACGCTTACACCACTGGCGGGAGATAAGTTTCCACCGCATTTAGTCTATGTGGCGGATATAAGTGGCATGCCATCGTTGATCGCCAAGTTTGTCGCTGTGCCGCAAATGCAGGAGTTGCCCTTTGCCATTGGTTTAGACAGAGAAGGCGAGATCAGCCGCCTGTTACCCGATACTAAAGATATGGCGACGATGATTTTACTGGACCACCGCAATATTCAGGACATCGCCTACTTCGATTCGAGTGAAGCCTTAAGCCAAGCCTTAGCGAAACTAAACGAGTCGCAATAGTCAGTTTTGAAGCCAATGTTGAGGGGGCTATGTTGAAGGGCTCACCCCTCAACACATTTTATCTCGTTTAAAGTGGTGATTTTTGGCTCGTGCGGATTGAGCTTGAATCGCTATTCGGCCGATGAGTGTTACTCAGTATTTTTCCTCAGATCATCCTTAGCTGCATAAACTTGAGTTGCCGTCGTAAAAAATTCATTTTTCCTACCTCAAAAATGTCAATATTCTCTGTTGTGCTCTTGTGCATAATTATATGTTTTGATGGCAGTTTTTTTAGGTTTGCCACCGCTTAAAATTTCGTGGAATAAAAAGTTAGTTATTAAGCATAAAAATTCGTTGCGTTAAGTAAAAAAATAGCGTTTACTGCGCACGTTTTTAAGACAGACAACGAATCTTTTACCATTTGACCCAAAGGAGACTCTGGCCCAATGAGCCAATTTCAATCTATTGATGTTGCTGACTATTATGATGCTGAAACCTTCAAACGTATTGAAGAGTTTGCCAAAGATAAAGCGACCCCGTTCGTGGTGATTGATACCAGTATCATTGCGAAACAATACGATGACATGGTTAATAGTTTTCCTTATGCCGATGTTTATTATGCAGTTAAGGCAAACCCTGCGGCTGAGATCCTGACGTTACTCAAAAACAAAGGGTCAAACTTCGATATTGCGTCGATTTATGAATTAGATATGGTCACTAACGTGGGCGTAACGCCTGACCGCGTGAGCTATGGCAATACCATCAAAAAGCGTCAAGATGTGCGTGCGTTTTATGAGCGTGGTGTGCGTATGTATGCATCGGATTCTGAGGCCGACTTACGTATGATCGCCGAAGAAGCGCCGGGTTCACGCATCTATGTACGTATCCTGACCGAAGGCACAGACACCGCCGATTGGCCACTGTCTCGTAAGTTTGGTTGCCAAAATGAGATGGCTTATGAGCTGTTAGTTCTGGCGAAGGAATTAGGCTTAGAGCCCTTTGGTATTTCATTCCACGTGGGTTCACAGCAACGTGATATCGGTGCTTGGGATTCGGCGATTGGTAAAGTGAAGAGCATCTTCGATCGTCTGCGTGATGAGCACAACATCGTCCTGAAGATGATCAACATGGGTGGCGGCTTCCCAGCTAACTATATCGACAAAACCAATCAACTCGGTGTGTATGCTGAGCAAATCACCCACTTCCTGAAGGAAGATTTTGGTGATGATTTGCCACAGATCATTCTGGAGCCGGGTCGCTCGCTGATCTCTAACGCTGGGGTATTGGTATCTGAGGTTGTGCTGATCAGTAAGAAATCCTACACAGCATTAGAGCGTTGGGTATTTACCGATGTGGGTAAGTTCTCTGGTTTAATCGAAACCATGGATGAGGCGATTAAATTCCCAATCTTCACCCACAAACAAGGTGAGTTGGATAAATGTGTTATCGCCGGCCCGACCTGCGATAGCGCCGACATCATGTACGAACACTACAGCTATGGTCTGCCGAATGACTTAGCGATTGGAGACCGTATGTACTGGTTAACCGCCGGTGCTTACACCACCACTTATTCAGCGGTGTGCTTTAACGGTTTCCCACCTCTGAAGGATTACTACCTGTAATCTTAGCCGCAAGACAACAAAAAGGGCGCTTAGGCGCCCTTCGTTTTTGGTATCACCACTTAATTGTGGGATTTGAGAATTTGATAGATCTCTTCTTTTAAGTGCAGTTTTTTGCTTTTGAGTTCTTTCACTGTGGGATTGAAATCACTGCCAACGCGTTTTTCCAGTTGCTTGATTTCTTCATCTAATTGATTGTGCTCGTTGAATTTACGTTGAAAATGAGCATCTTGAGTCTTTAAGGTGGTAATGAGATCTCGATATTCTGGAAACATTGGCGTTCTCCTTGTCGTCTTTTATCGTGCTTTGGTCTCGTCTTAACCCTAACCCTAGCCACGATGATGAAACGTGATATGGATCAATATTTGTCCTCCTACAGATTAATACTAAAGGGTGATTTCAGCAAACTAGCTATAAATCAACAACCTATATCTTTTATATTGCCCAGTGTGGCGAGCGAGTCAGTTCTGGCTCACACTTAATTTCACCTGATTGACGAGTGCCCACAGAAACATCACAGATTTGCTATCTTTGTGATCAAGCTGTAATAGGTTTGGTAATTACATTACGAATGAACAATTCTTCTTGCCGATAATTCTGTGATCAAGTTAACCTTCACCGCTTCGATACTAGGTTAAAGTCGATTCAATAAGAATTTTATTATCAAAAATGAAAGGGGTTTTCACGATGGCTGATGTATTTCACTTAGGTTTGACCAAAGCGATGCTCGATGGTGCCACTTTGGCGATTGTGCCGGGCGATCCAGAGCGTGTAAAACGTATTGCCGAGTTAATGGATAATGCCACATTCCTTGCAAGCCACCGCGAGTACACCAGCTACTTAGCGTATGCTGACGGTAAGCCAGTGGTGATTTGCTCTACCGGTATAGGTGGTCCATCAACGTCGATTGCAGTTGAAGAGTTAGCGCAATTAGGCGTGAATACCTTCCTGCGTGTTGGTACCACAGGTGCGATTCAACCCCATGTAAATGTGGGTGATGTGATTGTGACTCAAGCGTCAGTGCGTTTAGATGGCGCGAGCTTACACTTTGCACCTATGGAGTTCCCAGCGGTGGCTAACTTCGAATGTACCACAGCTATGGTTGCTGCGTGCCGCGATGCGGGCGTAGAGCCTCATATCGGCGTTACCGCATCTTCTGATACCTTCTACCCAGGCCAAGAGCGCTATGACACTGTGACTGGCCGTGTGACGCGTCGTTTCGCTGGCTCAATGAAAGAGTGGCAGGATATGGGCGTGCTGAACTATGAAATGGAATCAGCGACCCTATTCACTATGTGTGCGACTCAAGGTTGGCGTGCGGCGTGTGTGGCTGGCGTTATCGTAAACCGCACTCAACAGGAAATTCCGAACGAAGCGACAATGAAGCAAACTGAAGTCAGTGCTGTTTCTATCGTCGTAGCTGCCGCTAAGAAGCTACTGGCTTAATTCGCCGACACGCTCCCCTGCAAAGCGAGTGTTGCTTGCGTAATAATAAAAAAGGTGCCCTAGGTACCTTTTTTATTCGCTGTATCCGCTAAGGCGGGCTGTATCACTTAGATTAGAAGTGGTACTGAGCAATGACAGAATAAGTGTCTTGGTCGACACCCTTCACGCCGTATTTGTTGGTCCACAGATCGTACTCGATACCCACAAGTAATTTATTTGCCTTGTGGTCACCAAATAGGCTCTTACCTAAATCGTATTTCAGCTGCGGGTTGAAGTGGAAGTTTTCTTCGTAGCCACTGTTATCCGTTGCAAATACCCAATCGATAAAGCCATCGAGCACGATATTGGCAGAACCTACAGGGATATCGATTCTGAAGACTGGGGTGAACTGCCAGCCATCACTGATATTGCCTGAGCTCATCGCATCGCGACGATAAGTGTTGAAGTTAAGGTAGGTAAAGTAAGGTACGGCAACATCGACCCCTAAGCCATAGAGCAAGCTATGCACAGGGCCTTCACCTTCTTCGTAGGTGAGGGCTAATGAAAGATCGGTAATAGGGCCGAACGCAATTTTTTCGCCGAGGATTTTGCTCGCGCTAAATCGAGGTGAAATCTCTCCGTAGGTGGTGCTATCCATGCCCGTGTGGTCGCCTTTGAAGTAGATAAAATCTTGGAAGGCAAACCAATCACCGTATTTCCATGCACCAGCGGTTTCGAGTGTGACTGTCGTTTGCTTGTCCGAAGGAGCCAAGTCGTAGTCTTCGCCATAAAGGGCGGTTGCACTGAAATCCCACCACTGTACTAAGTCACCAGCAAATGCTTGAGGTGAAAGCATTAATGCTAGACATAGGCATGTCTTTTTCATTGTTATTTCCTGTTGTAGGGGTAGACGCTAAATAAAGTTGTACTCAGTTCCTGCTCCGAGGGCAGAACCTACAAACGGCTAGGGTGGAGCGGCTTGTATAGGTTCTGGCTGAGGGCAAGGTAAAAAGTGCGGGCAATATATGCAAAAATTTACAATTATTCAAAGTTTTTATCGAATGTTGTTGTGAAAATCACATAATCAAATTGTGGGTTTTAAGGTGTTTAATTTATTGATTTTTAGCGGTTATTTTATTTATCGATACATTTTTGATGATATTGTGAGCTAACTTTTTGAATTGATTGTGCTTAATTTTAGAACAACTCGGGTCAATATTTTGCCGCGAGTCAATTCATCTCCTCATTTTCCCAAGTTAATTGTCTTGCCGTGCTTTTTAAATCGGCGTATAAATTTATGACATATTATGTCGCATATCTGTCACTCTGCTGCTATAGTGCTGCACAGGATGCTCTCATTTCAGGGGGGAATATGGAGTTTTCGAATCTGATTTTAGTTTGGTCTATTATCGGGATTATCTTGATGTTAGCCGAGCTGGTGATACCTGGAGGTATTGTCGTGCTACTCGGCGCCGCCTGCTTAGTGGTGGCTGGCGCCTTATGGATTGGCCTAGTGGAAGGTGTGGTTCAAAGCCTGACACTGTGGTTTATTTCCGCCATCGTCTTATTACTCGCCTTTCGGCAAGTCACTCAAAAATTGGTTGGTGGAGATTCCCATGTGGATAACACCGATGAAGAACTTGATATCTACAATCAAATCGCCCGTGTTAAACAAACCATAGGTCCAGGACAAACGACAGGAAGAGTCGAGTTCCAAGGGAGCGAATGGCCCGCATTGGGGGATGGTAGTATCATTGCTGCGGGCACTGAGGTCAGGATTATCTGCCGTGAAAACATTGCCCTAGTGGTTGAGCCTGTTGATCAGGCAACGTCTCAAAACTAAAGGATGAGTCTATGTTTGTGTTTACCTTAGTCATTTTATTTGTCTTGTTTATTCTCTATAAGCTGATGCTGATAGTGCCGATGCGTGAGGTGCATGTCATTGAGCGTTTGGGAAAATTCCGTACTGTGTTACAACCGGGATTCCACTTCCTAATCCCTTTCTTCGATCGCGTCGCATATAAACACGACACCCGTGAGCAAGTGCTCGATGTGCCGCCACAAAGCTGTATCTCAAAGGATAACACCCAGCTTGAAGTGGACGGCTTAGTGTATCTCAAGGTCATGGACGGCAAGTTAGCGAGCTACGGTATTGAAAACTATCGTAAAGCTGCCGTGAATCTGGCACAGACCACTATGCGTTCTGAAATCGGTAAGCTCACCCTCAGTGAGACCTTTTCTGAGCGTGATCGCTTAAACGAATCCATAGTGCGCGAGATTGATAAGGCGTCTGAGCCTTGGGGGATCAAAGTGTTACGCTATGAGATCCGCAATATCACGCCATCGCGCCATGTGATCCATACCCTCGAAAAACAAATGGAAGCCGAGCGTCGTAAGCGCGCCGAAATCACCTTGGCCAATGCCGAAAAGGCCGCGATGATCAATATGTCAGAGGGTGAGCGCCAAGAGGCGATTAACATTTCTGAAGGCCAAAAACAGAAGCGTATCAACGAAGCTAAAGGTACGGGGCAAGAGATTGCCATTATCGCTAAAGCAAAGTCCGAAGGCATGGCGATGATTTCCCAAGCGTTAGCGGTCAATGGCGGTAACGATGCGATGAATATGCTGTTAAAAGAGCAGTTTATTGCTCAGGTCGGTAAGATCCTCAACGATTCGCAAGTGTCGGTTGTCCCCGCGGAAATGGCAAAACTCGAAGGATTCTTCGAAGGAATGGAACAAGTCACCCAAACCGTGGGTGGCCATAATGCAACTAGCAAAGGAGCACGCTAATGCAAATCCCATTGAATACTGATGTCGCGGTAATGGTCATTTGGGGACTGATTTTCGCCATATTTGTGATTAAGCTGTTCCAATCCATCCGCTTAGTTCCGACTAAATCGGCTTATATTGTTGAGCGTTTAGGTAAGTACCACTCAACGTTAGATGCGGGTTTCCACACCTTAATTCCTTTTGTCGATAAAGTGGCTTATATCCATGACTTAAAAGAGGAAACTATCGACGTACCACCACAGGAGTGCTTCTCCAGTGACGAAGTGAATGTGGAAGTTGACGGGGTGATTTATATCTCTGTTACCGACCCTGTGAAGGCCAGTTATGGCATCACTGACTATCGCTATGCGGCAATTCAACTGGCGCAGACCACCACGCGCTCAGTGATCGGCACCTTGGATCTCGACCGTACCTTCGAAGAAAGGGATGTGATTTCCGCTAAGGTAGTGGAAGTGCTCGACCAAGCGGGCGCCATGTGGGGTATTCGCGTGCACCGCTATGAGATTAAGAACATCACGCCGCCCGAGACAGTGAAAAACGCCATGGAAATGCAAGTGAATGCCGAGCGTGAGCGCCGTGCATTACTGGCAAAGAGTGAGGGTGATAAGCAGAGTAAGATCAATCGCTCCGAAGGTATTAAAGCGGAAACCGTAAACCGCTCTGAAGGTGAAATGCAGCGCCGTATCAACGAGGCCGAAGGTAAAGCGGAGGAGATTTTAACCCTGTCGCGAGCTACTGCGGAATCGATTGAACGTTTAGCGACTGTGATTGCTGCGCCCGGCGGCCATAACGCACTGCGTATGCAGCTTGGTGAGCAGTACTTTAAGCAGCTCGATGGCTTAAGCCAGAAGTCTAGCCGTATAGTGCTGCCCGGTAATATGGTCGATTTCGATTACTGGATGAATAGCATAGGCTTAAAAGAGAAAGCTTAAGACGCATAAACCATGTTGCGGCTTAAATATTCATCGGTTTAAGCCCCATAAACCTAAGGCCAAATAGTGATATTTGGCCTTATTTTTTGTGGTTTAGCATGGGATTAATGATAAAAAAGCGGGTTATAAATATCAGTTAACTGGCGCGGCGAATGGGGAACTCAATGCAGCCGTCCATTGGCGTATCGCGTCGTCTTCAGCCGTGATTAATAGGCCAGACGCTCGGAAATTTCAGAGTGGGAATGGGTTTCGATAAGGCGCGCTATGGTGTCTTGTTCGAGTACCGCTAAGGCCGAAATCTCGTTGTAAATCTTATCCTGCACATCTAGAGGCATGTGCACATGCTCCATATACATCCGGATGCTTAAGGCGTCACCGCTTTTGAACAGTTGGCTGAATTCAGAGGCTTCAATCTCGATTAATGCATTCATAATACTTCACCCTGAGGTTGGATTTTTGATGAGTAGACAACAGGTTTTGCTGTTACCTAAGAGATACGCCTAAGTTTGATCTAGGTCAATTAAACGCCATATTAATCTTTCTTAATAAACAAATTTACTGTTTAAAAATAGGTGGTTATAAATTTCATAAAATGAAATTGTGAATTATACCAATCACATTAAATATCTAATCAGTTCAGAGCCTCACAGGTATCTCAATCCAAGGCACATTGACGAAGAAATGGTTATTCCCTTTTAAGTCAATGTAACACGGGAGTGAGATACCTGTGAGGCTCCCGAAGGGCGGGGTTGAACGGGCTTTATACTGCGTTTAAGGCTTTCGACAGAGTGCCACTATGCCTTCAAGCCTTCGCCTTGTCTAAAGCACGTTTAACTCCCGCTGAATGAACAGATATTTAATACGATTGGTATTAGCTCAATGTTTGAAATGGGGCAAAACAGGGTTGCTAGAGTAGGAGTTAGTTGGCAAGAAGATAAAAAAATCGCGGCGCGTGATGGGGCACGCGCCGCGATGTTCGGACTGATTTTGCGAGCAGAATTACTTTGGAACGGCCAACAGCTGGCAGCCATTGATCCCCGCATTTTGCAAGGTGTGGCGTTTACGCTCGGCATCGCGTCTACGTTCGTAGGGACCAAGGATAACCTTGTACCAAGTGCCTGAGGTGCCCTCAATTTGCCTGACCTGCGCCTCTAACCCTTGGAACGCAATAACGGCCTTCATCTGGTTCGCCTGAGACTCCTGACGGAATGAAGCGCACTGCAATTGATATTGCTGTGGTGTACGCGTCGCCACGACATCGGGAATATCCACTTCGACGTTTTTATTCTCAAGCTCGTCCAGATAGGTCCATTCTTCCTTAGGCTTAGGTGGCAAGGCGTTTGGATCTTTCTTCGGCGCTTCAACGACGGGCTTTTCTTCCACCGGCGCAGTTACTACCACGGCTTGGCGCTCGGCCTCTTTCACCTTAGGCGTGAGAATCGTTGCTGGTTCTTTTGCCTTAGTCGGTTTCTCGGTTTTCACCTCGACAGGCGTTTCCTGCTTGGCGGTATCTTTAATGCTAAACAGAAAATAGCCAAAACTGCCGACAGCAATAAAGGCGAACAGGATCAACGGGATCGGGAGCTTACGGCGAGGCGCAGCCTTTTTAGCGGCAGGCCTCGCTCGTGTCGCGCGAATGGGGCGCTGTTTCGCGCCCGCTTGCGGTCTTCTGTTGGCATAGTCACGATTGCTCATGGCTTACATCCGTTCTAGGGTTTCGATACCTAGTAGATTTAGGCCTTTTTGCAGTGTGTTGGCCGTCAGTTGTGACAGCAGTAAACGGCTATGCTTTTGCTCGTCGTTATCGGCGGCAAGCACTGGACATGCCTCGTAGAAGCTAGAGAAAGCCCCCGCTAATTCATAGAGGTAACCGCAAAGTACATGTGGTTGACCCTTGTCGATCACGCGGCTGAGGATTTCACCAAACTGCGCCAGTTTGTTACCTAAGTCTTTCTCTTTTTCATGTTCGAGTACGATCTTGGCTTGGCTTAAGTCAATATCGGTCGCACGTTTGAAGATACCTGCAACGCGGGTGTAAGCGTATAGCAGGTAAGGCGCAGTATTGCCTTCAAAGCTCAGCATTTGCTCGAAGCTGAAGATGTAATCGCTGGTACGGTTTTTCGACAGATCGGCGTATTTGACTGCGCTGATCCCCACTACGCGGGCAATTTCAGCTAAGGTCGCTTCATCCATATCTGGGTTTTTGCTGCGAACCAGCTCAAGTGCGCGAGTATTGGCTTCATCCAGTAGATCAACCAGTTTCACTACGCCACCGGTACGGGTTTTGAACGGACGACCATCTTCGCCATTCATTGTGCCGAAGCCTAAGTGCTCCAGTGACATATCGTTACGGACAAATTTGGCCAGCTTGGCAAGGCTAAACACTTGTTGGAAGTGCAGTGCTTGGCGCAAATCGACAAAGTACAGTACGCGGTCGGCTTTTAGCACGCTTGAACGGTAACGCATAGCGGCTAAGTCGGTGGTGGCATAGAGGTAACCACCATCGGCCTTTTGAATGATAACAGGCAGCGCCTCGCCTTCTTTGTTACGGAATTCTTCTTGGAAGACCACTTTGGCGCCGTTGCTTTGAGTCAGTAAACCTTGGGCGTCTAAATCTTTAACTACTTGTTCTAAGTCGGCGTTATAGGCGCTTTCACCGTGCACATCGGCGCGGGTTAAGCTCACCCCTAAACGCTCGTACACTTCGTGGCAGTGGCTTAAAGAAATGTCGTTAAATTCACGCCACAGTTTGTTGCAGTATTCGTCGCCTGATTGAAGTTCAACCACAAGCTGACGGGCACGGGTCGCGAACTCTGCCGATTCGTCAAAACGCAGTTTGGCGGCGCGGTAGAAGGTTTCGAGATCTGATAATTCTAATTGGGCTTGTTCGCCATTTTGTGCGCGCAATTCTTCCATGTAGGCCAGCAGCATACCAAACTGGGTGCCCCAGTCGCCTACGTGGTTTTGGCGGATCACTTTATGGCCTAAAAACTCGAGGGTACGCACCACGCTGTCACCAATGATGGTCGAACGCAGGTGGCCGACGTGCATCTCTTTGGCGAGGTTAGGTGAAGAGTAATCCACGACGATAGTTTGTGGCGTTGGTAGCTTAATCCCTAAATGCTCATCGCTAATTGCAGCCTGTAATTGGTTCGCTAACGCGCTGTCATCAATGAAAAAGTTGATAAAGCCAGGGCCTGCGATTTCAACTTTCGCCACATAGGCTGAGGCGGGTAGGTTGTCGATGATCAGCTGCGCCAATTCGCGGGGATTTTTACCCGCAGCTTTGGTTAGCATCATGGCTAAGTTGGTTGCCAGATCGCCATGGCTCTTATCCTTGGTTCGATCTACTTGAATTCGCGCCTCAAAATCCGCAGGCAAAATACCTTGTTGTTTAAAGGATTCGATAGTTTGTTCAAGTAATGATTGGATATGTGATTTCATGGATTATTTAGCTACTAACTTTAAGAATGAATACAGGGAATAACCGCGTATTTTAGCCGTTTGTGATGACTAATTGCTATCTTCCCGATGATTTTTTATCAAATTATTGAATCACAACAGATCCTGCGGATCCCTATCTAGGCTCCAGCGACAACGTTTGGCCTCTGGCAGCTGTTCGACGAGGGGATAAATTCGCTCAAACTCCTGCTGTAATCTATGTCTGTGCTTGGCTTGAAACATCAATTGACGGCGGAACTTACCGGCTTTTCTGTCGAGTGGCGCAGGCATAGGGCCGATGATCTCAAACTCTTTATCTTGGGGCAGCAGCGCTGCAAATGCATTCAGGAAGTTATCGGCATCCACGGCTGAGTGAGCTTCTGCGCGCACCAGCACCATATGCCAAGCGGGAGGCAGCAGCGCCATTTGCCGCTCTTTTAATTGACTGCGGGCAAATTCGCCATAACCCCGGTGGAGCAAATCCCTCAGTATCGGGTTATCGCTCTGATGGGTTTGCAGCAACACAGTGCCGGGTTTGTTGGCGCGGCCAGCACGGCCAGCGACCTGAGTATAGAGCTGGCCGAAGCGTTCTGGCGCCCTAAAGTCGGCGCTAAAAAGTGCGCCATCGACATCCAGTAATCCCACTAGGGTCACATCTGGAAAGTGGTGCCCTTTGGCAAGCATTTGAGTGCCGACCAAGATCTTGTATTCGCCCTTATGGATCGCACTTAAGTGGCTTTCGAGCGACCCCTTAAGGCGGGTGGTATCGCGATCGATTCGCACCACGGGATACTTGGGGAACTCCTGTTGCAGTGCTTCGGCGAGTTGCTCAGTGCCGATACCTTGGCCCATCAACATGGTGCTGCCGCAATTGTGGCACTGCCTTGGAATGGCGTATTGGTTGCCGCAGTGGTGGCAGCGGATTTCTCCAAGGGATTGATGTACGGTAAAAAACGCATCGCAGCGGTCACACTCGTGTAAGTGCCCACACTCGTGGCACAGCAGTGCTGGCGCAAAGCCGCGGCGGTTCAAAAACAGTAATACCTGATTCCCTGCCTCTAAATGGCTGCGGATTTCGTTGATGAGTGGCGCCGACATCCCCGCCTTGAGGGGCAGGTTTTTGATATCGATAATCCCTTGGCGCACTTTTTTCGCATTACCCGCTCGTTCCCCGAGTTGCAGGTGATGATATCGACCGCTGAGGGCATTCTGCAGGGTTTCTAACGAGGGCGTCGCCGAACCTAAAATCACCGGGATCGATTCTAAATGTCCACGCATCACGGCGAGGTCGCGGGCGTGATAGCCAACGCCTTCTTGCTGTTTAAAGCTACTGTCGTGTTCTTCGTCGAGGATGATTACGCCGGGAAAAGCCATGGGCGTAAACAGGGCTGAGCGGGTGCCAATGATGATGGCGGCTTGGCCGCAGCGAGCCTGTCGCCAAGCTTCGAGGCGCTGGTTGTCGGTCAGTCCCGAATGCAGCACGGCCACATTGACTTTAAAGCGGCGCTTAAAGCGATTGATGGTTTGCGGTGTTAAGCCAATCTCAGGTACTAGGATCAGCGCTTGCTTACCCTGCTTAAGGATATGTTCGAGTACGGCTAAATAGACCTCGGTTTTACCCGAACCGGTAATGCCCTCGAGCAGAGTGCAGTGGTATCCTTGCTGTTGGGTGAGCAGGGTAACGGCAACTGCCTGTTCCTTATTAAGTCTATGGGGGGCTTCATCGAGTTCCAGTTGGCTGCGCCAATCGAGATTGAGCTCGGCGAGTTTCTCGTGTCTGGCAATCCAGCCCTTATCCTCTAAGGTTTTGAGCGCGGCTTTATTCAGTTCTAAACTGATGACGTCTTCCTGCGTCAGGCTGGTTTGCTGTAAGCGTTCGAGTAAGCGTTTTTGCGCCGGGGCGCGTTTTAATGTCTCAGGCGCAATATTGCTGCCCAGCTCTGTGATTTGCCAGTACTGAATTTTTTGCGGCGCGGCATCGAGCCCTTTACGCAGCGCCACGGGGAGCGCCTGTGTCAGCATTTGTCCTTGGCTGCAAAAGTAATATCTTGCGGCCCAGAGGGTTAATTTATAAAGCGATTCTGGCAATAAGGGCGCGTCATCAATAAACTCTATGACAGATTTAAGTTGCGTAGGGGCCAGTTCACAGCTGTCGGTAATGGCGGTAACAAGGCCTATCAGTTGCTGGCGCCCAAAGGGGACTTTTACTCTTATCCCAATCTGAGGTTGCTGAGCGCTTTCCTTACCTTGCTCATCGGTATCCACTCGATAGGTAAAGTTTTGCCGCATAGGCACAGGTAACGCAACTTCAACAAACAGTGACATATGCAGGGCGAGTCTTAAGGGAAATGAGGTTTAGTGTACTCAGCACGGCTAGCGAGGGCTAGTCCTAATGACAGTTTATCCAAGGATAGTTGAGAGTAAGTAAATGACTAAAATAACGAAATCATTAGGACTATTCGCCGTAGTGTGTAGCGCTTGTGTGCAGGCGCAAGTTTCCCATGTGAGTATCAATAGCCGCATGTTTGATTTGGGCGCTTACCCCAAAATGCGCGTCAATGTGATCACTGATAATCAGGATATGACTCGGCTCGAATTTGCGGTGCAGCAGTCCGGTGGTGAAGAAAAACTTATGGCCGAGCAGCTTAACCGTTTCTTGGTTTTGCTGACGGGCGTGGAAGATGTAACGGATCCTAAGGCGCGGCTGTTAGTGCGCGAATACCGTGTCGATCGTTGGTATGAAGTGAAAAACCTGCCGCTGTTTGATAATGCTTCCTCTGCGGCCTCTTCAGTATCCCAAGCAAAAACGGCGGTTGTGAAATCGAGTAAAGCGGCCACAGCCGAGACAAGTCAGCTGGCGGCAAGCTCTGCTAAAAGTGACAAAACCCCAGTTAAATCAACTAAGGTTGTGCAAGAGGTGAATTTAGTCACCGCTGAAACAGATGTTGCGCCCGTTGCTTCCGTTGTTGTGGCTGCGGTGACGACAGAAGTTGCCGCTGCACCTCGCGCCTCTGGATTTACCTTCCCTGAGGATAAGTCTGATGTGAAAGCATCCTCCACCTCGAGTTCATCGGTAGTGGCATCTGCTGAGACTAAAGCTGAAGTGGCTAAATCTGAGCCATCTAAAACTGAAGCAGCTAAAGCTGAGATGTCTACACCTGAACCGTCGACAACAGAAGTCGCGAGTGAGCCGGCGGTTGCACAAGCGTCTGCTGATCTGCCAATAGTGGATAAAAGCAAAACTGCGATTGATGCGCCCGAAGTTAAGGCTGGCGAAGCGACTGCAACTGAGGTTAATACGGTAAGTTCGACAAATACTCAGTCAACAAACTCGGGTGAGTGTCTGTTGGATTATCACAACGAGACGTTATGGCGCATTTCCAATCGCTATGCCCCTGACTGGAAAGTGAGTGTCTATGGCGCCATGCTGGCGATCCACGATGCCAACCCTAAGGCATTTTCGAAGAATCGAATTAACGCGCTGAAGAAAGATGCCACGCTTTATTGTCCATCGGCTGAGATACTTGCGCGTTATCCCGAAGCGCAGGCGGCTAAGACAAGTTTCGAAGATAGAGAGGCGGGGAGATAAATGTTCGCGAACGAGTAGATTATCGTGAAAATGCTCAGATAATCTACTTGTATCCGCGTAGGTGGTACTGTATTATTCTGCGCCCTAACATATCGTTATTAACTGCATGTGGTGTCCGACTTCGGGTTGGAAGAGCGACATGGCCTTACATTTGAGGTAATCCCAATGAAACCAGGTATCCACCCAGAATATGCAGTAATCACTGCAAACTGTACTTGTGGCAACGTAATCAAAGTAAACTCTACTGCTGGTAAAGACCTGCACTTAGACGTTTGTGGTGCATGTCACCCATTCTACACAGGTACACAGAAAGTTGTTGATACAGGCGGTCGTATCGACAAGTTCAACAAGCGTTTCGGTATGCTTGGCAAGAAATAATTGCGTAAGCAATGTTTCTAAAAAAGGCGCCTCTGGCGCCTTTTTGCTTTCTGGCCTTCTGGCACAAAATCGCTACTCTTCTGCCTTTCTGGTACGACTTCACTTAAAAAAGCATCAAAGTCACTTAATAGTAGGCTAAAGCCGCTTAAATCGACTTATTTATAGCAATTAACTATAAGATAACGCAGTTAGCTATCTCTATTGTAATTTAATCAACATTTTTTGCTTTATTAGGCATTTTTTCATTGCTTTAGCGGGTTATGTTCGTTTGTTTCCTACAAATTTAAACGGATAATCATCCTTTATTGGTAGAGATAAGTTTATAAAACTTGGCTTAGAGAGATAAATCTGTCGCAAAGGCGAAATTTCTCAATATCTTATTTAAAAATTAACCCAATTGGCGTATCTTACCCCGACCTGCCACACTGTTTAAATCGCCCGTAAATGAGGTGAGCTTGGGTTGGTCGGCCTTACTTCCATACTTATAAATGTCGCATTTCAGGATGTTAAAATGTCAGATATTCGTCAACAAGCACTCGATTATCATGAATTCCCCGTTCCCGGTAAAACCGCAGTCTGCCTCACTAAACCTGCTGAAACGAGCCATGACCTCGCGCTAGCCTACAGCCCAGGTGTTGCTGAACCGGTACGTGAAATTGCAGCTAATCCTGACAATGCCTATCGTTACACCAACAAAGGTAACACTGTAGCTGTTATCACTAACGGCACGGCGATTCTGGGGTTAGGTAATTTAGGCCCATTGGCGTCAAAACCGGTGATGGAAGGTAAGGCTCTGTTGTTTAAACACTTTGCGAATATCGACTCGACCGATATCGAAGTGACCCACAACACCACTGAAGAGTTTATTAACACTGTTGCGGCTATTGCTGGCACCTTTGGTGGTATTAACCTCGAAGACATCAAGGCGCCAGAGTGCTTTGTTATCGAGCGCGAATTAATTGAGCGTTGTAATGTGCCTGTGTTCCACGATGACCAGCACGGCACTGCGATTGTGACGGCTGCGGGTATGATCAACGCCTTAGAAATCCAAGGCAAACTGATCAGCGATTCGACCTTTGTGTGTATGGGGGCTGGCGCTGCTGCGATCGCCTGTATGACCATGCTGGTAAAATGTGGTGCAAACCGCGCCAACATCTACATGTTAGATACCAAAGGTGTTATCCATACGGGTCGTACCGATCTGAATGAATACAAAGCCTTGTTTGCAAACGATACCGACAAGCGCACTTTGCAAGATGTGATTAAAGGTGCCGACGTATTCTTAGGTTTATCTGGCCCAAACGTGATTGGCGCTGAAGAAGTGGCCATGATGGCGGATAAGCCAGTGATTTTTGCCTGCTCAAACCCAGACCCTGAAATCAAACCTGAGCTTGCCCACGCGACGCGCAGCGATTTAATCATGGGTACTGGTCGCAGTGATTATCCAAACCAAGTGAACAACGTTCTGTGTTTCCCATTCATTTTCCGTGGTGCCTTGGATGTGCGTGCATCGTGCATTAACGATGAAATGAAAGTGGCTGCAGTACATGCGATTGCTGGCTTAGCCAAAGAAGAAGTCCCTGCAAGCGTGCTTAAGGCTTATCCAAAGGTGAGTTCATTAAGTTTTGGTCCTGAATATGTGCTACCAAAACCTATGGACCCACGTTTATTACCTCGCGTTGCCCGCGCGGTCGCGCAGGCTGCGATTGATTCGGGTGTTGCGGCAATCACTACGCTGCCACACTACGCCGATTAAGCGCGAGTTCGACTAAAACCCAAAAGAGGCTAATTAGCCTCTTTTTTGTTTTTACTCGGGATAAAAATTCTGCCATGTGAATGCTTTGCGCGGCGTTGAAAAGCAATCCTTGGTTGCCTTTTGGCTTATGCTACTGAATAATCTTGAGTAGCATTTGTTTAACTCGTGTTAAGAGTGCACCGATAATTATAATAATCCTGCAGGATAGCGGCTCGATGAAATTCACTCGAATGTTAACTACAAAATTAACCAGTTTTTGGTTAATGTCCTTGGCCGCTATCGCCTTTGTCTTTTTACTCAGCGCCATGATGAGCTTTGTGCAGTTGACCTATAAGTTTCAACAGCAAAAAGTGACTGAGCTGGAATCCCTTTTGATTGAACATTACCAAACTCAGCCCGATTGGGAGTTAGAGTCTTGGCTGCCGCCTATGCTGCTGGCGTACAACGCGGTCGAATTCCGCTTGACCATGAAGAGCGAAGTGCTCTTCGCCTATCAGGGCAACGTGCAGACGCAAAATGCCATGGTCTATACCCATCTGCTCGATCCCCTGTCGGGATTGAATATGACCCTCACGCTGCCACAGCCCTTCGAGCATTACAGTGTCAGTTGGTATGAACTGCTAATTTTAGGCGTGGGCTTACTGGCGGTGATTGCATTGGTGCGTTTTGGCCATGTGTGGTTTTCGCAGCAGCTAGATGGTATTGAAGAGCTTGCTCAGCGTAGCCGATTGATTTTGCAAGGCAAACACGAGCAAGCGCTCGCAACGCCGGGCAATGGTAAACCTAGGCTCATCAACCGAGCCTTAACTAAGCTACTTGAAGAATTACAGGACGCCCATAAAGAGCGCGGCCGTTTCGATAAATTTATTCGCTCCAATACTTTTTTAGATGCGCAAACCCGTATTGGTAATCGGTTGTTTTTAAACAACCGCCTCGACGCCTTGAGTCATGACCAAGGCATGGTGGCCCACGGGGTAATTTATCTGTTGGAGATGGACGACCTCGATTTACTGCAACAGGCTAAAGGTGAGAGCGCGGTTAAAGAGTTGCTCCATGCGACAGTCAACAGCATTAATTCTATTTTACAGACCTTACCCAACAGTATCTTTGCACGCCGCTCCCATAATCAATTTGCGATTGTCGTTCCCCATGTGTCTTTGATTGAGGCCGATCAGCTCGCCAGTAAATTACTCAAAGTCTGTTTGAGCCAACCCTTGCCCGACGATGTGGAGAATCAAGACAACTTTTATCATTTGGGCTGCGCTTACTTTACCGCCGGGGATAATGTTAATCAGTTGCTCGATGAGGCCGATATGGCATTACGCGCCGCGCAATTACAAGGTAACAGTAATTGGTTTATGTACGATAAGGGCGCGATTGATGAGGAGTTTGCCAAAGGCTCGGTGCGTTGGCGCAGCTTCTTAGAGAATGCCTTGGTTCAGCGGCGTTTTTATCCTTTTAGTCAGCCAGTGATGGATTCCGACGGCGTTGAGCATCACAAGGAAATCTTTACCCGGGCGCGGGATAATCAGGGCGCGTTAGTACGGGCAACGCTCTTCATTCCTATGGCAAACAAATGCGGTTTGATGCCCCAGATTGAGCGGCAGATGATTGAGCGAGTATTAGGTTTGTTGGCGCAGGAGAAACATAATAATCAAGTCTATAGTGTGAACCTGAGCCTGGATACCTTAATGAGCCGCGCCTTTACCCAGTGGCTTAAAACCACTCTGCTCGAATATCGTCACCTGACGCCGCAACTGATTTTTGAGGTGTCCGAGGATATCGTTATCCAACACCAAGATAAGCTTATGCCTAAGCTGGATATGATCCGTAAGATGGGCGCGCGACTGTGTGTCGACCATGTGGGTCAGCAGGTGGTGGGTACTTACTATATTCGCGAGTGCCATTTCGACATGATTAAACTGCATAGGTCGATTGTGCGTCATATTCATTTACGTCCAGAAAATCAATTATTTATTCGGAGCCTTATCGGTGGCTTATATCGCACCGAAGTGCAAGTCTGTGCTGAGGGGATTGAAGTGTTTGAAGAATGGCAAACACTACAAATTCTCGGTGTGGGTATGGCGCAGGGCATGTATTTTAGTGAGCCGATTGAGGTGCAATAGCGGGGAATTTTTTCCTCTGCGTATGTGATCACTGTGGAAGAATAGGGCCGAAATGTCGGATTTCTCTATATAATTCACTGATTAGCGGCTAAACTAGCCTGTGCCAAAATTATGACGCTGGATATCATGGGTTTCACATTTTATAGGTGATGCGCTTTATCCTTATTTCAGTTTTGGACGTTTGTTATTCGCGCTCTTATGACTCAAGCTTTAACTTTATCGGAAGACAGGCATTTTTATGGATAAAGGACTTTTTGCTCGGTTAGCCTTTTGGCGAGCCAAACAGGCTGGCTCGGCGCTCGGTGTTTATGTCTGTGCCGATAAGCTGTGGGTCTATGCTCCCGCGACTGAAAGTCTTGCAGAACAATGGGTTTCCTATGAGCTGCAACAGGATCTGTGGCAACAGGCCTTCGCCGAACTTGCCAACGCCTTTCCCCACGCATCTTTGCAAATAGTCCTCGGTAGTGGCCGCTATCAGTTGCTCGTGGCCGATAAACCGAATGTCGATAGTGACGAATTATCCCAAGCTTTACTCTGGTCGATCAAAGACATGGTTAATATCCCTGTGCCGCAAATTCACTTGGATTACTTTGAGTCGCCCCTGCCGAGCAATAAGCTCAGTGTGGTTGTGGTGGATAAAGAAAAGTTGCGCGCTATGGTGCAGGCCATCAGCGATCAAGGTTTAAGCGTGCTAGGCATTAGCATCGAAGAATTAGCCATGACTAACCTGTTTGATGAGGATAATCAGGCGAGATTAGTCGTGAGCCATCATACAGGCCAAGAGTTATTGCTGACTGTGGTCAAGCAAGGTCAGCTGTATATGCAGCGCCGAGTGCGCGGTTTTACCGAGCTGGATAAGGCCGAGGTGGATGAGCTTAATTACGGACTGGCGGATAACTTAAGCCTAGAAATTCAGCGTTCTATGGATTACTTTGAAAGCCAATTGCGTCAGCCTCCAGTCGCCTCAATTGAATTATTTGCCGACGGCGCAGTAGATGCCTTGGCTAAGTTGGTATCGGCTAACTTTAACCAAGCCGTTAATGTCGTTAATAAGCGTGCCGTGGGCGCGAGCATGGCGGGATTAGCCTTTAGTGAACTTTCACGAGGTGCCGAGTGATAAAATCGAGAGTCAATCTATATTCTGCGGCATTATTACCCCCAAAGCAGAGCCTAACCTTTTCGAAATTAATGAGTTATACCTTAGGCTTAGTGCTGGTCTGCGCCATACTTGCGGCCTTTAGCTATTGGCAATTGGCCGAGTCTCAGCGGGCGCTAAGCCAAGCCTCGGCGCAAAAACAGCAATTCGATCAGCAAAAGGCGGAACTGGAAGCGCAAATCGCCGCCCGTAAACCCGATGCAGAGTTAGTCGCGCGCGTCGAGTTAGAGTCGCAGCAGCTCGAGTTAAAACAATTATTGATGAATGAGCTGGCACTGCGCTCATCCCTCACCAGCCGAGGTTTTGCGCCCGTGCTGAAGGATTTAGCTATGGTGGCCGATACGAGTGTTTGGCTTAACCATATTGTGATTAACGAGCAGCACTTTATGTTCGAAGGCTTTGCCGATCATCCGCAGAGCATCCCGCAATGGGTGGGCAAGTTAAAGACAACGAACACCTTAAAAGGTCAGGCTTTTTCGTCTATGACCATGGATCGCGGTGAGGATAAACCGCTGGCTTTCACGCTAACGAGTGAGACCCCAGAGGAGCAGGCGCGATGAAAGCCCGATTTGAACAGTTAGCGCAAAAGTTTGATGTTCTCAGCCAGCGTGAGCGCGGGCTTATCGCTCTCGCCGTGTTAGTGCTGGTCGCCATGTCGGCCTATATGCCTATCGAGTCGCTGTGGAAACAACAGTATTCGACGGCGCAACAAGTGAAGGCGTTAGAGCAAGAAAACAAGATTTCGATACAACAGATTGATTTATATCAGCAGCGATTAGCTATGGATCCTAATCAAGACTATCGCCAGCGTTTAAACTTGTTGCAGCAACAGAATCAAGAGATTGATGCTCAGCTTAATGAGCAGATGGTGGACATGGTGCCCGCCGATTATATGCCTGAGCTATTAGGTAATCTGCTTGGACAGGTTCAAGGCATTAAATTACTTAAGTTTACCTCGGTTACGCCCGTGCCACTCCTTGCCGTGGGTGAAGAGAAAAAGCTGAATCTCTACAGCCATGGAATACGCATGAGCTTGGAGGGGGATTATTTTTCTGTGCTGCGCTTTGTTGAAGCGGTAGAGGCCATGCCCGACAAACTTTACTGGAAACGACTCGACTATAAAGTAGCCGAATACCCTAAGGGGAAAATCGATATTGAGCTTTATACCTTGAGTATCAATAAGGACTTTATCAGTGTCGCTAAATAAGCCTTATATTTTCATTGCATTATTGGGGTTGTCTGCCCATGTATCGGCCGAAACCTTAAGGGATCCGACCTTGCCCGGCAAAGGCTACTCGGCCGCCGGCGCCGTGACTCAGAACCAAAACAAAGCCCTAGTGCTTAACAGCATTGTCAGCTCGGGCAACACGGCCTATGCCGTGATCAACAATAAGATTGTGTCCGTGGGAGACAGTATTCAAGGGGTCAAAGTGGTGCGTATCACCCCCTCGTCGGTCTCCTTGTCTGACGGACGGAAATTAGCATTATTTCAAGCAATAATAGAGAGATAGGGAATAACACTCAGATGACAGCCATTAAATATATTACGCCTCTACTCTCACTTTGCCTTATGGCCTGCCAAACCACGGATAGACCGCAGCCCGTTGCTTCAAAAGAAGCGCTGGCCACCTCGATGCAAACCGCGAGTCAGCCAACGCCTCCACCACCGGCCACTATGCCCGATGCGGTGCAGCGTGAGCTGAACGCCAATGCCATGATGGGTGGGTTAACTCCGCCAATGGAAACAGAGCGTCGTATCGATGTGTCTGCCCATGATGTGGATGCGAGGGTGTTTTTCCCAAGCCTAGTGCAGGGCACTCCCTTTAGCGTGGCTGTGCACCCCGATGTGCAGGGCACGATTTCATTGTCACTTAAAGGTGTGACACTGAGTGAAGCCATTCAAGTGGTGGAAGATATTTATGGTTATGAGGTGAGCCGTGAAGGGCGCATCCTGCGCGTGTTCCCTGCGGGCATGCGGACTGAGACTTTCCCATTAAATTACTTATACATGGAGCGCGATGGTCTATCGCTGACCTCTGTGAGTTCTGGCCGGATCTCCGACAATAACAACTCTAATAACAATAACTCCAATAACAACAATTCGAACAACGGCAATTTTGGCAATAACAGCAACAATAACAATTCCAACAACGGTAATTACGGCAACAATAACAGCAGCGATAGCACTAACGGCACCTTTATTCGTTCGCGCACTAAGACCGATTTTTGGGGTGAATTGAAAGAAACCTTGAGCGCCATTATTGGTGACACTGGCGGTGGTCGTCAGGTGGTGGTGACGCCACAGGCGGGATTAGTGACTATTCGTGCCTATCCTAATGAGTTACGTCAGGTACGTGCCTTTTTAAATTCCGCCGAGAGCCATCTGCAGCGCCAAGTGATCCTCGAGGCGAAGATCCTCGAAGTCACTTTGTCTGATGGTTATCAGCAAGGTATTCAATGGGATAACGTATTAGGCCATGTTGGTAACACTGATATTAATTTCGGCACCTCTGGGGGTGCAGGCTTGAGCGATAAAATCACCGCCTCCCTCGGTGGCGTGACTTCCTTGAGCATTAAAGGTTCAGATTTCAAGACCATGATTAGCCTGCTCGATACCCAAGGCGATGTGGACGTGCTGTCTAGCCCAAGGGTGACGGCATCGAACAACCAAAAAGCGGTGATTAAGGTCGGTACCGACGAGTACTTTGTCACCGACGTGTCATCGACCACAGTGGCGGGCACTACACCTGTAACCACGCCTCAGGTTGAGTTAACGCCGTTTTTCTCGGGCATCGCGTTGGATGTGACGCCGCAAATCGACAAAGACGGCAATGTGCTGCTCCATGTGCATCCTTCCGTTATTGATGTAAAAGAACAAACCAAGGACATTAAGGTCAGCAGCGAATCCTTAGAACTGCCGTTGGCACAGAGCGAGATCCGTGAATCCGATACCGTTATCCGCGCAGCCTCAGGCGATGTGGTGGTGATCGGTGGTTTGATGAAGAGCGAAAATACCGAAGTGGTTTCTCAAGTACCCCTGCTCGGTGATATTCCGCTCGTCGGCGAATTATTTAAAAACCGCAGCAAGCAGAAAAAGAAAACCGAGCTGATTATTATGTTAAAGCCTACCGTAGTAGGTAATGATACTTGGAAAAACGAGTTGGAGCGTTCTAAGACCTTACTCGACCGTTGGTATCCAGAAAATAAGTAAGCTTCCATGTATTTGAAGCACTTTGGACTCAGTCAAACGCCATTTTCGTTAACACCTAATACCGGATTTTTTTTCGGGTTATCCCCGCACGTAGAGGCGCTGCAAGTGTTGCAGACCGCCCTACAAACCGGGGAGGGTTTTATCAAAGTCACTGGCGAAGTGGGCACGGGCAAAACCTTAATCTGCCGTAAGTTGATTAATGAGCTGCCGCAGGGGTTCCATTGTGCATATCTTCCTAATCCTTATCTGACCCCCGCCGAGCTGCGCTGGGCGGTGGCCAATGAACTTGGATTAAAATACACCAGCGAAATCGATCAGCAGCAACTTACCGGACTTATCCAGCAGCAATTACTTGCTCTGAGTGCCCATGGTCACGCCATCGTATTAGTGTTGGACGAAGCGCAGGCCTTGCCCGATGAGAGCCTAGAAGCGCTGCGACTGTTTACCAATCTTGAAACCGAAAGCCGTAAGCTGCTGCAAGTGGTGCTCTTTGGTCAGCCCGAATTGGATGAGCGGTTAAAGCGCCAAGCCTTTAGACAACTGCGGCAGCGCATTACCTTTAGCTACAGTCTGCGGCCGTTAACCTGGGATGAAACCGATGCCTACATCCGTTACCGCTTAGCGGTGGCCGGCTATGCGGGACAAGCCTTATTTGGCCCTAAACTCACCCGTAAGATCGCCGAGGCATCACGTGGCATTCCCAGATTGATCAACATCTTAGCTCATAAGGCCTTGATGCTTAGTTTTGGCGAAGGCGCAACTCAGGTGCAGATGGCCCACATTAAGGGCGCGATACAAGATACTGAAGATGCTAGTCGCGGCTCACAAAGGTGGCCAGCGTATATGGCGATCGCACTGATAGCATGTGCAGCGGCAATTGGGGCATTACTGCTCTCTGGCGTTAACCTGCAACAGTTGTGGGGAGGCGTCGCATGAGTGTGATCAACAAGATGCTGCAGGATCTCGATAAGCGTCAGCAGGGGCATTCCCTCAGCAATGTGGCTGCGCATCAGGCACAGTATTTAGGGCGCCCCAATTCATCGCGTAAATGGTTAGTCATCAGTTTAGTGTCGCTGCTGGTGGGCGGATTATTGGTATATGCCTTTCAGGCGATCTATGGCGTAAAGAGCGTCGCAGATAACAGTGCAAATCCTGTAGCGAGTGCGCAAATTCAGCTGGATAACGCCAGTTTGCAGACAGATGAACGTCCTTTGGAAGCAGTAAAGACTTCACCCGTAGAGGCGACTGTAGAGATAGCACAGTTGAGTCCGCCGTCAACAGATGCTTCAGCAAAGGAGATGTCTGCGTCAGCAGAATCTACCCCAAGTGTGGCTCAATCTCCCCGTGTAAACGCGGCGCAGGTAGAACCAATGAGTGAACCGATAACCGAATCAGTTGCGGCAAACACCTCAACCGATATGGCTAACCAAGCTGCATTAACCCAAGAGTCGGCGCAAACACAGGCTGAGTCACAACAGGTTACCGCTAAAGCAAATCAAGCAGACGTTAACGCAAATCAGAGCGAAGTGAAAATTACTCAAACAGAGCCTAAGGCGAGTGAGCCAGTCGTGCCTGCTGCGACTCAGGTTTCGAGCCAAGCTTCAAGCCAAACTGCGGCTCAGGCAGCGGGGCAAATGGCGATTAGAGAAGTGAAGTTATCTCCAAGCCAACTCGCGCAAAAGCAGTTAGTGTTGGCGGTGGATGCCGAAAAGCAGGGGCAGCTGGTTAAGGCGATGGATTACTATGCTAAAGCACTCAAGCTCGACCCAAGCTTGCACGAGTCGCGCAAACAACTGGCGGCGCTGCATTATGGTCAAGGTGAGCTGGCGCAAGCAGCTGAAGTGTTGGCGCAGGGGCGATTGCTTTATCCGCAAGAGTTTGAATTTGCTTTGCTATTGGCAAGGGTGCAACATGCTATGGGCGAGACTGATTCGGCTCTTGCTAGCCTTGCTCAAATTCCCGATAGCCATAGTTTGGCGAGGCAAAAGTGGTTAGCGCAAACGGATTTGGCCCAAAAACAAGGCCAATATCCGTTAGTTGAACAGGCTTACCGCAAGTTATTGCAGCAGGAGCCGCAGCAGGGGAAATGGTGGATGGGATTAGCCTATGCCCTCGATTCACAGCAGCAATTCGGCCCCGCCAGTCAGGCCTATCGCACCGCCTTAAGTTATTCAGGCCTGTCGACCCAAGCCACGGCTTTTATTGAACAACGTTTACAACAACTAGGAGATAGCCAATGAAACCCAGATTAAAGATGCGTTTGGGCGATCTGTTAGTTCAAGAATCGATTATTACCGAAGAGCAGCTACAACAAGCTTTGGGAGAGCAGCGCAAGACTGGGCATAAGCTCGGCCGCACCCTGATTGAGTTGCGCTCTATTACCGAAACCCAACTACTGCAATTTTTGTCGCAGCAGCTCAATCTGCCGCTGCTGGATATCAGCAAACGCCCCATCCCCGCCGAAGTGGTGAGCCTTATTCCCGAGGTGCAAGCGCGGCGTTTTCGTGCCCTTGCGGTGGAAGATCGGGGCGATACGGTATTAGTGGCTATGAGCGATCCTGCAGATTTGCAGGCGCTCGACCATTTAGAAAACTTAATTGCGCCGAAAAAGCTCAGTGTTGCGGTCGCCCCCGAGCAGCAGTTACTGCAAGCCTTTGATAACCTGTATCGTCGTACCGACCAAATCGCGCAAATTGCCGGTAAGCTCGAAGAGGAATATGCCGCAGATCAAATGTTTGATCTGGCGAGCCTGACCTCAAGCGATAGTGATAATGAAACCACAGTCGTTAAGCTGCTGCAGTCGATTTTTGAAGACGCGGTACAAATGCGCGCCTCGGATATTCATATTGAGCCTGGCGAAAAAGCCCTGCGGATCCGCCAACGTATCGATGGCCAGTTACACGAGACCATTCTAAACGAAGTCAATATCGCGGCAGCCTTAGTCTTGCGGCTTAAGCTTATGGCTGGGCTAGATATTTCTGAAAAACGTCTGCCACAGGACGGGCGTTTCCATATGGAGATTAAGGGGCACAAGATTGACGTGCGTATGTCGACTATGCCGATTTACCACGGCGAATCTGTGGTGATGCGTCTACTCGACCAATCCGCAGGCTTGTTGACCTTAAATGAGACCGGGATGCCGCCGCATATTTTGGCGCGTATCCGTAAACAGATTAAACGTCCCCACGGCATGTTGCTGGTGACAGGGCCAACGGGTAGCGGTAAAACCACCACCTTGTATGGCATCTTAAGTGAACTCAATACTGCGGATCGCAAAATCATCACGGTAGAAGATCCGGTCGAATACCAATTGCCAAGGATCAACCAAGTTCAAGTTAACCATAAGATTGGGCTCGATTTCTCGAACGTGCTGCGCACCACCTTGCGTCAAGACCCGGACATTATCATGGTCGGTGAGATGCGCGACCAAGAAACCGTGGAGATTGGTCTTCGGGGCGCACTTACGGGTCACTTTGTGTTATCCACATTGCACACTAACGATGCGGTGACCAGCGCGCTACGTTTGCTTGATATGGGCGCGGCCAGTTACTTAGTGGCGAGTGCGCTAAGGGTGATTATTGCCCAGCGCTTAGTGCGCCGCGTGTGCCATAACTGCGGGGTTGTATATCAACCTACGGCGCAGGAAAAAGCCTGGCTAAATAGTGTGAGTCGTCAGGACTTTTCATCCGCCAAGTTCCGCATTGGCACTGGCTGCCAAAGCTGTAACGGCAGTGGTTATCGCGGCCGTATTGGTATTTTTGAGATCCTCGAATTGGATGAAAAGATGATCGATGCGATGCGTACCGGTAACCCACAGGATTTTGCCCGTGCAGCCCTGCAAAGTCCTAACTTTACCCCGCTCGCCGAGTCGGCACTGCAATTTTTGAGCGAGGGCATGACGACCATTGAAGAGGTGGCTAAGCTTGTTGAGGACGTGAGTGAGTCGCAGGTGCCACTCTCGCGGGATATTATCATTCAGCAAGGCGTTGAGGCGTAATTATGCCGGTTTATCAATACCGTGGACGCAGTGGACAAGGTCAGGCCGTAACGGGGCAGCTCGATGCCGCCTCCGAGGGGGCAGCTGCCGATATGCTGTTAGCCCGCGGCATTATCCCGTTAGAAGTCAAAGTCGCTAAAGAAGCTAAGTCCTTTACCCTGGCGCAGTTATTTAAGCGCAAAGTCGGCTTGGATGAATTACAAATTTTTACCCGGCAAATGTACTCGTTAACGCGCTCGGGGATCCCTATCCTGCGCGCCATTGCAGGCTTATCCGAAACCGCCCACTCCCAACGAATGAAAGATGCGCTGAATGATATTTCAGAGCAGTTAACTGCGGGGCGCCCACTGTCATCGGCTATGAACCAACATCCGGATGTGTTTGATTCTCTGTTTGTTTCTATGGTGCATGTGGGGGAAAACACCGGTAAGTTAGAGGACGCTTTTATTCAGCTCTCGGGCTATATCGAGCGTGAGCAGGAAACTCGTCGGCGAATTAAAGCCGCGATGCGATATCCCATATTTGTATTGATTGCTATCGCGCTGGCCATGGTGATTTTAAATATCATGGTGATCCCGAAATTCGCCGAGATGTTTGCCCGTTTCGGTGCCGACTTGCCTTGGGCGACTAAGGTGTTAATCGGCACATCAAACCTGTTTGTCAACTACTGGCCCCTGATGCTGATTATACTGCTTGGAACCATTATTGGGATCCGTTACTGGCACCATACGGAAAAAGGCGAGAAACAATGGGACCAATGGAAGTTACACATTCCCGCCGTGGGCTCGATTATTGAGCGCTCGACCCTCTCCCGTTATTGTCGCAGCTTTTCGATGATGTTGAGTGCGGGTGTGCCGATGACGCAGGCGCTCAGTTTGGTGGCCGATGCGGTGGATAATGCGTATATGCACGACAAAATTGTCGGGATGCGCCGTGGTATTGAGTCTGGCGAATCTATGCTGAGGGTTTCGAACCAGAGTAAATTGTTTACGCCACTGGTGTTGCAAATGGTCGCGGTAGGCGAAGAAACCGGACAGATTGACCAACTATTAAATGATGCCGCCGATTTTTACGAAGGTGAGGTCGATTACGATCTTAAAAATCTCACCGCTAAGTTAGAACCGATTCTGATCGGAATTGTGGCTGCGATTGTATTGGTGCTGGCGCTGGGTATTTACCTGCCGATGTGGGACATGCTCAACGTAGTCAAAGGCGGGAAATAATGCCGAATCGAGAATTTAACTCAATTAGGATCAAATAGATGCAGAGCCAACAGAAGGCCGAAAGCGATCTATTACGTGTGTATGGGCGGCTCGTTAGCCTGACCTTGATCTTGATTATTCTCGCGGTGATTGGATTTAAATATTTTGCGACTATGCCACAACTGGCCGCCCGCAATGTGGAGTTAGAGCATACGCGCTTCTTAAACGTGTTGGCTATGGTGCGTTCTCAATGGTTGTCCCTTGGCAAACCGCCGCAAATGCGACTAGATTGGGAAGTGTTTAGCGAACAAAGCACAAATAATGAACAAACCTTTGTGATGATGAATGCGCAGGGTTGGCCACAACCTAGCCAGTTGGATGACCAAGCGTGTCAGCGATTGTGGCAACAATTAATGGGGCAGGAGCAGGGGGACGAATCCCTTATCGGCTCGTATTTTGCTAAGGATAATAGCTGCCGTTACCGCGCGCAAAATGGGGACAGTATCGGCTATCAGCTTAACTCTGGCAGGGTCATTTTTTTGACGTTTCCGTAAAATATTGTTAAGTAACGGGCTTTTTTAAACTGATTTAGCTGTTAGAATGGACTTTCATCAAGATAGGGAGAGACGAATGAAGACTAAGCAAGATGGTTTTTCATTGATTGAACTGGTCATTGTGATCGTAATTTTGGGTCTGTTGGCCGCAACCGCGATCCCTCGTTTTTTAAATGTCACCGATGATGCTGAAGATGCCAGTGTGGACGGAGTCGCGGGTGGTTTATCCACCGCAGTGAGTTTTGTGCGTTCACAATGGGAAGTCGATGGTCGCCAAAATAGCAGTGTGATCTTAGACGGTACCTCAGTGTCCCTCGACCCGCGTTTTGGCTATCCAACGGGCACCTCTGGTACCGATGCAACGGCGATGACCGATGCAAGCTGCCAGCAGGTATTTAATACTGTGTTGCAAAGTGCACCGCGTAACGTGCTTTATTCGCAAGATGCGCGCAATCAACGTTATACAGTGCGCGTTATCGATGGTGCGGGCGGAAGCTCAAATGCGATTAATGGCACGTCCGTAAGCGGTTTAGATTTATGTGTGTATCATCAAGTGGCTTCACTGGTGCTAAACCAAACCACAGGTGTACCGACGCCAGCGCCAGATTTATCGACTGCGGGTGCAAAAGGGGTGGTGTATAACCCAGGTACGGGCAAAGTATTAAGTTTCACTCAAACACCATTTACGCCTTAATAGCTTTGGCGTGAAGTTACTGTATTTCGAATTGTTATTACATAGGTAGTTAATGATGAAAAGACAACAAGGTTTTACCTTAATTGAGTTAGTCGTAGTTATTATTATTTTAGGTATTCTTGCTGTCACAGCAGCACCTAAGTTTATTAATCTTCAGTCAGATGCCTACGCATCTACTTTGAATGGTGTCAAAGCGTCTTTGCAAGGCGCTAATTCGCTTGTTTATTCTAAGGCGGCGATTCAGGGGGTAGAGAGTAAGGCAACATCTAGCATTATCATCGATGATAAGGGTAATTCTGATGCGACTGACGATGTTAAAGTTAACGGTGTTTATGGGTATCTGAAGCAAGCAGCAGCTGATATGGTGTTAGTCCTTGATTTAGATACTACTAACGAGTGGACTATTGTTGATGCGCCAACTGTCACAACGACACTTGCATCGCCTGTGATTATTCATCCTAAAAAGTTGACACCTTCAGATACGGCAAAATGTTGGGTTGAATACAAACAGGCAGATTCTAGTAATCCTCCTAAATATCATGTTGAGTCATCTGGTTGTTAAGTAAGGGTTTTAAATGAAAAAGCAAAGTGGTTTTACCTTAATCGAATTAGTGGTCGTAATTATTATTCTAGGCATTTTGGCAGTTACTGCAGCGCCTAAATTTATCAATCTACAATCAGATGCACGCGCTTCAACTGTGAAAGGATTGGAGGCTGCGATTAAAGGTGCAGATACCCTCATTAACTCAAAATCGTTAATTGCGGGCAATAATACAGTGGCTTCTACGGCAGCAACACCTCCGACAGTAACTGTTGAAACTGGTAAAACAGTTTTGATTAACTACGGCCATGCAACGCCAGTATGGACAGACTCTCTTGAGAACGCATTAGATATTAATGCTGCCGCTAGTGGAACATCAAGCGAGTGGATTTATCTTGAGGATAGCGCAAGCACGAGTATTTACTTTTACCCTCAAGGACAAGTTAGCCCTAAAGCTGCTAACAACCCTGGCACTTGTTATGTTCAATATGTGAATGGTCTGACAGCATACGGCCCAATTACAGTTACTAGTGTTGTAACTGGTTGCTAATTTGAATTACGGAAAAAGGCCTGCCTAGCAGGCCTTTTTTTTAGATCAGCAATCAATCGGAGTGTTGGCTGTAATAAAATGAATTTGCTAATTATTTCTTTTGTTTAGGCGAAATATTTGCCTTACGAATCAAGTTGGCAGAAACTGAACCTAGAACCTAGAACCTAGAACCTAGAACCTAGAACCTAGAACCTAGAACCTAGAACCTAGAACCTAGAACCTAGAACCTAGAACCTAGAACCTAGAACCTAGCATCACGGCAAAGCGGACAATGCGTAGATTTTCCAGCGGCAGACAGTTTGGGTTTACCTTAGTCGAACTCGTGACCACTATTATCCTGATTGGGATACTATCGGTGACGGTATTGCCGCGCTTATTTAGCCAGTCATCCTATAGCGCCTTTAGCCTGCGCAATGAATTTATGGCCGAGCTGCGCCAGGTTCAGCAAAAAGCCTTGAATAATACAGATAGATGTTACCGCGTTGTCGTGTCGGCGACGGGTTATCAAGTGAGTCAGTTTGCCAGTCGAAATACCACTGGTTGTACGGGCTCGCCATTGTCTCCTAACCCTTTATCCAGCCAAGCTTTTCAAGGTGGCGCGCAGATAGTGCTTATCAGTAACAATGCCAAGAGCTTTTACCTTGATTTTGATATCAATGGTCGAGCATTGCTTGCGTGTAATGGGCCATGTATCAATGTGATTGCCAATGACATTATGGCGATTAATATCTCCAGCGAGGGCTATATTTATGCGAATTAGTTCTCGGCTGTTTTCGAAAAGTACATCAGTAAAAGCATCCTCAAAAGCTAAACAACAGGGGTTTACTTTAATCGAATTAGTGGTTGGCATGTTAGTCATTGCCATCGCTATTGTGATGCTCAGTAGCATGTTATTTCCGCAGGCGGATCGCGCCGCCAAGACCTTGCATCGAGTCAAGAGTGCCGAACTTGCCCACTCGGTGATGAATGAGATTTGGGGTAAGCGTTATGATCAAAATACCAATGCCAATGGCGGTGTGCCTGCTTGCGGGAGTCCATTAGGCGGTAGTTGCTCAGCCGTATTAGGGCCTGAAGCGGGTGAGGGGCGTAACGATTTTAACGATGTGGATGACTATCACGGCTTAACTCAAAACGCCACTATGCTCAATTCCAGCCAAACTTATGCGCAGGCATATCCGAACTATCAATTAAGTGTCTCTGTCGCCTATGGTTCTGCACCCAATACCAAGTTAGTGACCATTAATGTGACTACCCCAGATAACGAAGTGATCACTTACAATCTGGTGAGGAGCAATTACTAATGGGCGCTTTATCTGCAAAGCGCATAGCGCGCTCCGAACGGGGTTTTACCTTAGTCGAAATGGTCACTGTGATCCTGATCTTAGGCATTCTGGTGGTGGGCGTGAGTAGCTTTATTATTTTCGGCACGCGGATTTTTGTGGAGTCAAGCTCGGTCGATCAAGTGCTAAGCCAGAGTCGTTTCGCCATCGAGCGTATGACTCGTGAGCTGCGCAGCGCCGTGCCTAACAGTGTGCGGCTCAATGGTAATGGCTTAACCTATCAGTGCGTTGAATTTGTCCCCATTGAGGCGAGCACCACTTATTTATCGATGCCGATTGCGCCGAGTGCCGCAGCCTTAACGGGAACAGTAATTCTCAATGCGACCGATAACATTAAGGACAACCAATATATTTGGATTTATCCTTTGACTGATAGCGATGTCTATAACAGCGCCAGACAAAAACGGGCACAGATTAAGACTTTTACTCCCCTAGGTGAGTCGCCTAACCCGGCTAATCAAGTCACTCTTACCTTTATGGCATCAACACGCTTTGCCGAAGCATCACCGCGGCAGCGGATCTATTTTGGTTCGAGTCCTGTGAGTTATTGTTTTGAAAAATCGCCCTCCAGCAATGAGTTAACCCTAAAGCGTTATACTGGTTATGGGTTGAATGTCAGCCAACCCACGCCTAGCAGCATGAGCGCTGGGGTGTTAATGGCGCAGAATGTGGCCAATGCATTGAACGACAGTGCCGATTTACCGCTGATATTAACGCCATCGAGCCTAGTCAATAATGCTATGGTGCATTTACAACCGCGATTTAATGTCAACGGTGAGACATTTCAATATCGACATCAAGTGCAGGTGATTAATGTCCCCTAACTTATTTAGCCTATCGCGCTCAGCATATCGTCAGTGTTCGGCTCACCGCCAAGGTGGCAGCGCCTTAATCATCGGTATTTTTGTCATTACCGTGATGTTTTTATTGGCCGCCGCCTTAATCAACATTGTGGAAGATGCTGATACCGGATTAACTCAAGAAGTGTGGGGAACTCGCGCCTTAGCGGCGGCGAACAGCGGTGCTGATGCGGCGCTGGCGCAATTATTCCCATTAAACGCCCCCGCTAATGCGACGGCGACATGTACCAGTGTTGCAAGCTCTTGGACGCCGCCCAATGTGGTGGGGTTTCATGCCTGTAGCGTGACTTTAGAATGTACCCGGTATTTTGTGGGTTCTGTCATCCAGTACCACATTAAGAGCCAAGCGGTATGCGAGAGTGGGGATACCCGCGTGAGCCGTCAAGTCGAGGTAGAAGCCCGTGGCAATTAACTGGTTATATCGAATTGTGCTCTCTAGCGCGCTGTTAGGTATGTCAGGCGTAACATATGCGTTTGATTATATTGATCAGAGTGCCATTTTCCCTAATGTTGCGCAGGGGCATCATGGGAATAACTCGAATGTATGCCACCAGATATATTCTCCGCAGCTTACGATCTATAACAGCGGGATTATCAATGGCACGGGTGGTGACAGGCTGGATTATTGCTCTGTGAATTCTGGCAGCCTTCCCAATACCAGCTGTGATGATGGTGCGGGCGGTACTCGTCGATGTACTGTCGATGGTAGTGATATTCGCGGATTAAAGTTAACTGGGTCTAATGCCTTCCAATGGAGTAATGGTTACGGTGGTGGCATAGATTATTGCAGCAATGGTCAGCAGCTTACTTTAGGTAGGGGGTACTATAATCAGTACTCTAATATTTCCCTCTACTCTGCTTGTACTCTGACGTTATCGCCCAATTATAATGAGTACCGATTTGACTCTATTGCAGTCGGTGGTGGTGCCACCTTGGTACTGCCCGAAGGGGACTATTGGATCAATAGTTTTACCTTAAATCAAAATGCCAAAGTAGTTTTGCAGGGGAATGTGCGCATTTTCACTCGGCAGGAATTTAACATTAATGGTGCCACTTTCAACGAAGCGAATAACGCCAATGCGTTGATCATTGGTTACGATAATGTGCATTTAACTGGTTCATCGCTCGTTAATGCGTTGGTGTATAGTGATGACACGCTCACCCTAGATAATAGTTCCGTCATTAATGGTCGAGTGACGAGTCGCTACTTAGTGATCAACTCGAATGGTCAAATCAATGAAGGAGCGCCACCGCTTCAATGTTTTAACGATAATTTCTCTCAGAGTGCCTTAAGTAACGACTGGGTAGTATCCCGTAGTAGCGGTACTTTTACACCAGCCATTGTTAGTGGTCGTATGCGCTTAACCGAGGCCAAATCCAATCAATCCACTGCCTCAACCTATCAAAGATTATTCCCCGCTGCCAATAACTTAGTCGAGATCCAGTTTGATCACTATGCCTATGGTGGCAATGGTGCCGACGGTATCGCGTTGGTCTTATCAGATGCTGCTATCACCCCTCAGCCAGGCGCCTTTGGTGGGCCTTTGGGTTATGGCTTTAAACCCGGTATCAATGGTTTTGCTGGTGGATGGTTGGGTATAGGGATCGATGAATTTGGTAACTTCTCCGGCGAAGGCGGTAGTTACAATATTGGCCAGCGCCGCCAGTCGGTTGCAGTACGTGGCTCTGGTGCTGGCACCTCGGGATACCGCTATTTGCGGGGCACCTGTAATAACGGTACCAGCAATACCAGTGGCAACTGTTTATCACCCACGGTCGATGGCAACAATGTCTCACCTGCGCACCGCTATAAAATCACTATCGACTCGCAGGTATCCGGTCAGTCGATGGTGAAGATTGAGCGTAATACCGGATCTGGGTTTGTCACCTTAATCCCTGCTTTTAATGCCATCGCGCAAACGGGACAAGCGGCGACGCCGAGTGATTTCTTGTTGTCGCTTACAGGCTCAACTGGTGGCTCGAATAACAACCATGAAATTGATAACGTTCAAATTTGTGCCTTGAGGTCTAATCCAATTGGCGCGCAAATCGATCATTTTGAGTTTGACCATACGGGGCAGGGATTAACCTGTAATCCCGAAACTGTGACGATTCGAGCCTGTGCCAACGCCAGTTGTAGTCAGCTTTTTACCGATCCTTTGACGGCGACCTTATTACCCGAATCCGCCTCCGAAGGCATATGGGTTGGCGGCAATCAGGTGAGCTTTAGCAATGGCAGCACTCAGTTGCAGCTAAGACGTAACACCCCTGGCGTTGTGACCTTGGGTGTGAAAGGTTCGAGCCCGACAACCAAACCTTTAAGTAAAACCCTATGCCGTATCGGGAATGGGGGCCTGAGCGAGAACAACTGTTCACTTACCTTCGCCGACAGTGGTTTTGTCTTCGATGTGCCCGATAAATTGGCTAATAAGCCCGTTGAGGTGCTAGTCAAAGCGGTGAAAAAATCCGATGTGACAAAGCAGTGTGTTCCAAGCTTTCAGGGCCAAACCAAGACATTGAATTTTTGGAGTCAGTATGTGGAGCCAAGTGCGCCAATCACACCTAAGGCTGTCACTGTTAATAACACAGCAATCAGTACTGCGAGCGCCACACCTACTGTATTGAGCCTAGGCTTTGATGTTAATGGGCAGGCAAAAATGTCGGTCAATTACCCCGATGCGGGCAAATTACAACTCGATGCCCAATATATCGGCAGTAGCAACGAGCAAGGACTGGTGATGACAGGTTCGGACCAATTTGTCAGTGTGCCTGCGGGCTTGTGCGTCAAACCCGTGGACGCTAGCGCCAGTTGTCCAAGTGCGGATATGAGCTGTAATGCCTACCGTAAAGCGGGGCAGAATTTTGGTATGACGGTCCAAGCTATGGCTTGGGAGGAAGACGGCGATACGGACTTTTGCTCGGGCAACTTATCTACGCCTAACTTTAGTGACCAGGCCATGACACTAACCAGTAAGGTCGTGGCGCCAAACATAGCCAGCGGCGGCCATGATGGCGCATTAGGCGTGGCATCCTATAGTCATGCTATCCAAGCCAATAACCTTAATAGCATCACCAATCAGACGATTAGCGAAGTAGGGGTATTCCAAATTGCGGCGCAGGCAAGCCCTAACTATCTCGGTGCGGCTAGCAGCTTAAATATTCCGATTGGCTATTCAGCCAATATTGGCCGCTTTGTGCCCGACAGATTCTTAGTGGGTGATATTTCTGTCGTGCCTGCCTGTGGCAGTTTTAGCTATATGGATCAACCCTTCCCGATGTCGATGAGCCTCAAAGCCTTAAATATCGGTGGCGCGGTGACGCAGAACTATTTCCCACCATTCTCCCTCGCGACCGCCAAATTGGTGGGGGAGAACAATAACAATGGTATCGACTTACAGAGTCGCTTAAGCGCTTTGCCCGTCAATGCGGCGAGTTGGGTTCAAGGTGTGGCGACGGTCGATGGCGCTTACCGCGCTAACTTGAGCCGAGTCACCCCAAATGTGACGACGAATCTATATCAAGATGGTCCCTTCGAGCTGCTCGATATTGGCGTGCAGTTGATGGATAACGATCCTCGACCAAATGGACTTTTTAGCTATGTGGCATCACCTGATATGGATGCGGCAACCACAGGTAATTGCACTAACTGTAATGCCAAAAAAATCACCACACAGATCCTGCGTCACGGCAGGGTGGTGATGGACAATACCTATGGTCCAGAAACTGAAATCCTCAGGATGCCGACCCGAGCCGAATATTGGAATGGGGCTAATTGGGTATTAAATGGCGATGATAGCTGCACTATTGCTACCTACGGCCTTGGGTCGCAGGTGGATAATGCAGGGCTGGGTTATAACTTTGACCCCGATTTGACCACTGGGCAGAGTATTAATCGCTCTGGCGCTACAGCAGCATTCCAAGTGGGGCAGTTTGATTTGCTGTGGCGAGCGATCACCTCAAGTGGCAATTTATATCGCGGCCAAGTGACCGCGCCTTTAGATGTACCGACTTGGTTAGAATGGTATTGGAATTGGAATGGGGTCTCCCCAACTAGCTTATCCGATCCCCGTGCGAGTGCATTTTTTGGTCGTTACCGTGGTCATGACAGAATCATCTACTGGCGAGAAGTCAATTAAAGCGGTTTTCAATTTGATTTTGCTGAATTGGGTTTCTGCTTTGGTGATTGATCATGAGGCGATGGTTTTTGAGGTGACGTTGCAAAGTGTGATACAGAGGAAAAATGCAAGAAACAGGTTTTACTAATGTTGCGAACTTGTATTGAGAGTGGTTTTTAACTGTTGGATTTTTCATCAATAAAGCGCTTTTTTCGATTAAATAGTGTTTTTGAGCGGCACATTTGAAAAAAAATCACTCCATTAGCGATTGTTAACCTCAACGGTCTTGTGGAATCAGGGTGGCATTGATAAAGTTAGCTGATTTTTCTTTTCTTCTGACTCCACAGAATACAGGCTAGTTACATGTTCAAGAAGCTGCGTGGCATTTTTTCTAATGATCTATCGATCGATTTGGGTACAGCTAACACCTTAATTTATGTTCGTGATGAAGGCATAGTCCTCAATGAGCCTTCTGTTGTTGCTATACGTGGTGAGCGTAGTAGTTCTGGTCAGAAGTCTGTTGCCGCTGTCGGTACAGAAGCCAAACAAATGTTAGGCCGTACCCCAGGCAATATCCAAGCAATCCGTCCGATGAAAGACGGTGTGATTGCCGACTTTTATGTGACAGAGAAAATGTTGCAGCACTTTATTAAACAAGTGCATAACAACAGCTTTTTTCGTCCAAGCCCACGCGTTTTAGTCTGTGTTCCTGTTGGCGCAACCCAAGTTGAACGCCGTGCGATTCGCGAGTCAGCCATGGGCGCAGGTGCCCGTGAAGTCTATTTGATTGAAGAGCCAATGGCCGCAGCAATTGGTGCGGGTTTACCTGTATCTGAAGCCACAGGTTCTATGGTTGTGGACATCGGTGGTGGTACTACTGAAGTCGCAATTATCTCCTTGAACGGTGTGGTGTATTCCTCTTCTGTACGTATCGGCGGTGACAAGTTTGATGATGCCATCATCAACTATGTACGCCGTAACTACGGCAGCTTGATTGGTGAAGCAACGGCTGAGCGCATCAAGCACACTATCGGTACTGCTTACCCAGGCGATGAAGTATTAGAGATTGAAGTCCGCGGTCGTAACTTGGCCGAAGGTGTACCTCGTAGTTTCACGCTGAACAGCAACGAAATTTTAGAAGCACTGCAAGAGCCATTATCAGGCATTGTGAGTGCAGTCATGGTGGCATTAGAGCAATCGCCGCCAGAATTAGCGTCTGATATCTCTGAGCGCGGCATGGTATTAACCGGTGGTGGTGCCTTACTGCGTGATTTAGACCGTTTATTGATGCAAGAAACTGGAATTCCAGTCATGGTGGCGGACGATCCTCTGACCTGCGTAGCGCGTGGTGGTGGTAAAGCCCTTGAAATGATTGATATGCACGGCGGCGATCTGTTCTCCGAAGAAACCTAATCTAACTTCGGTATGGGGCGGTTAATCACCGCCTTAGCTTTCCTATGAAGCCTATTTTTGTTCGTGGTATTTCGAACCAGTTCCGTTTAACACTGGCAATTATCCTGTCGGTGATTTTGCTCGCCGCAAATCACCGTCTCGAGCCTGCCCGTGAATCCCTTTCATCTGCCTTAAGTCCCATCCAATACCTTGCGAGTGTGCCCAGTGCGATCCTCGATTGGTCATCGGAGAGTTTTGCTACCCGCAATATGCTGGCATTGCAAAATAAAGAGTTGTTAAGGCAACAATTATTAATGAGTGAGCGTCTGCAGCGTTTCGAGCATCTGCGTCAGGAAAACGAGCGTTTACGGGCCTTGTTGGGGTCGCCTGCTTATCAGGATTCCCGCAAGATGGTAGCCGAAGTGATGGAGGTGGCCAGCGATCCTTCCCATCATTATGTGGTGCTGAACCACGGTTCGCGCAGTGGGGTATTTGTTGGTCAACCGGTTGTGGATGCCCAGGGCGTCGTCGGCCAAGTTGTTCAGGTTAGTGAGATGACCAGCCGCGTGCTCTTGCTCTCCGATGTGTCCCACGGTTTACCCGTACGAATTACCCGTAACGATGTGCGCTTAGTGGCGAATGGTACTGGCGAGCTCGATGAGATTGAACTGCGCCATGTGGCCAAGAGTACCGATATTCGCGTTGGCGATTTATTAGTGACCTCGGGCCTTGGTAATCGTTTCCCCGAAGGTTATCCGGTGGCGCGGGTCATGGAAGTCTTGACCGAAGATGGTCAGAGCTACGCGCGTGTCACGGCTCAGCCGTTAGCGGCGCTCGATAGGATTCGTTATCTGCTGTTGATTTGGCCATCCCCAGATTCTGGCGTGACTTTGCCTAATCAACTCCCTGTGCCCGCGGCGGATCGCCCTGCGGAAGAAGCCAAACCCGATGCCGGCAATGGCAGTGCTAATCCTCAAGGCGCGGCTGCTAATGCGAGCGCGCCGAGTAGTGCAGCACCTAATACCACGGCACCTAATAGCACCACTCCTAATACGACAGCGCCGAATGCCGCTGCGACACCAAGCAATGCTAATGGTGCATCGAATGCTGCCACCACTCAACCGCCAGCCGAGGTGCACTAATGAGTTTACAAGCTGCTAATGGCAGACTCGTGGTATGGCTGACCCTCTTTGTCGGGCTCTTGAGTCAGATTATGCCGCTGCCTTCGATTGTCGATGCCTGGCGTCCCGATTGGCTATTGATGATCTTAATTTATTGGTCAATTGCGCTGCCCCACAGATATAACATTCTCACCGCCTGGCTGATGGGATTAGCCCTCGATATTCTACTCGGCGCCACCTTAGGCGTGCGCTCGCTCGCCATGTCGCTGGTGATTTATATTGCGATTTTGCATTGCCAGCGTTTACGTAACTTCCCTAAGTGGCAACAGTCGCTGGTGGTGATGGTGCTGATCGTCATCTATCACCTGATCATCTACTGGGTCGAGTTTGTGATGGATGGCGCTAAGTTCCATACGGATCTGTTCTTACCCGCACTATCGGGGCTGGCATTCTGGCCATGGATTTTTTGGATTTTACGTCGTGTTCGACGTCATTATAAGGTTCGTTAGTCGTGAATTTAGTCTTAGCCTCAACCTCGCCGCGCCGTAAAGAGTTATTGACTCATATTGGTTTAGGCCGCGCCGAGTTTCGTTTTACCCAAGTGGCACCGGATATCGACGAAACCCCGAGGGCAGGTGAGTTACCTCGCGACTATGTACAGCGACTCGCGGCCGAAAAAGCCCAGGCAGGGCTTGCATTATGCTCAGGCATGTCACAGCCTGCTGTATTAGGTTCTGATACTATCGTCGTGCTTGAAAACGAAATATTAGGTAAGCCTGTAGATGAGGCCGATGCCAAGCGGGTTCTGCGCGCACTTTCGGGTAAGGCGCACACTGTGATGACAGCTGTCGCCTTAGCTATGGCTGACCAAACCTCTGTACGTTTAGTCGAAACCTTAGTGCGTTTTTGCGTGCTGTCGGACGCCGACATCGATGCCTACGTTGCCTCACAGGAGCCAATGGATAAGGCGGGTAGCTATGGGATCCAAGGTTTGGGCGGTTGTTTTGTCGAATCCATTGAGGGGAGTTACTCCTGCGTCGTGGGTCTGCCCTTAGTGGAAACCCGCGAGCTGCTATCCGCGGCGGGCATAGGCTAATCCATGGATTAAGCGACTCGTTAACGGGCGCAATATGAGGCCTTAGTTGAGTATCCGCTAGACAAACTTCTGTGATATAGGTTTTCAGGCTTAACACATACTGAGATTAATTTAATTTCCCTAATGGGGTGAGTCGTGAATACCGGTCGCTTAAATCCGAATAAAGTTCAGCGCAAGATGGGTTCAGAATTACTGATTAACGTAACCCCATCTGAGGCACGTGTGGCTCTGGTTGAGCATGGCGTGCTGCAAGAAGTCCATATCGAGAGGCGCATGAAGCGCGGTCTGGTGGGCAATATTTACAAGGGCAAAATCAGCCGTGTGTTGCCCGGCATGCAAGCCGCCTTTGTGGATATTGGCTTAGATAAAGCCGCGTTTTTACATGCCTCCGATATTGTGCCGCACACCGAATGCGTGGCCGATGTGGAAAAAGGCCATTTTGTGGTCCGTGATATCGCCGAGTTGGTTCGCCAAGGGCAAGATATTATGGTGCAGGTGGTAAAAGATCCCCTCGGCACTAAAGGTGCGCGCCTGACCACAGATATCACCCTGCCTTCCCGTTATCTGGTATTTATGCCTGGCTCCAGCCATGTTGGGGTCTCCCAGCGGATTGAGCAGGAAGAAGAGCGCAGTCGCCTTAAGAAAATCACTCTGCCTTTCGTCGATGAAGATGGCGGCTTTATTATCCGCACCGCCGCCGAAGGCGTAGGTGAAGATGAACTTGCTCAGGATGCGGCTTTTTTGCGCCGGGTATGGTCTAAGGTCTCCGAGCGTCGTCAGCGCCGCGGAGTGGCACTTTTGTATCAAGACCTCGCCCTGCCAGTGCGTATTGTGCGCGACTTTGTCGGAACCGAGCTCGATAGAATTCAAGTCGATTCGCGCCGCACCTTTGCCGAGCTGCAAGCCTTCGCCCAAGAGTTTATGCCGGAAATCGCCGACAAGATTGAGCACTATTCAGGGCCTGCACCGATTTTCGATCTCTACGATGTGGAGAATGAAATCCAGCGCGCACTGGGTCGCAAGGTCGAACTCAAATCGGGTGGCTATCTGATTATCGATCAGACCGAGGCCATGACCACGGTCGATATCAACACAGGTGCCTTTGTTGGCCACCGTAATCTTGAAGAAACCATCTTCAACACGAACCTCGAAGCGACCCAAGCGATTGCGCGGCAACTGCGGCTACGTAATCTCGGCGGCATCATCATTATCGACTTTATCGATATGCTGAGTGACGAGCATAAAACGCGGGTACTCAATAGCTTAAATAGCGCGCTCGCTAAAGACAGAGTCAAGACGAATGTCAGTGGCTTCTCGGGTCTTGGGTTAGTCGAAATGACCCGTAAGCGCACCCGCGAGAGCTTGGAGCACGTGCTGTGCGGCGAATGCCCTGCCTGTCAGAGCACGGGTAGCATGAAGACGGTTGAAACGGTTTCCTACGAAATCTTCCGCGAAATCATCCGCTTGAATCGAGCCTATGATGCCGATGAGTTTTTGCTTTATTGCTCGCCCGCTGTATATAACAGCTTAAGTGGCGATGAAAGTCATCTGGTCGCCGAGCTTGAGGTCTACATAGGTAAACGCATTCGCCTGCAAAATGAGCCCATGTATTCCCAGCACAAATACGACGTGGTGATGATGTAGTGGCAACGCTTTTTACTGCGAAAAAACTAAGCCGTTTTTGCTGGCAATTACTGGCGCTGATCTTAGTCTTGTTTGCCCTGACGGTAAGCTTGATCCGCGGCTTATTGCCCCAAGTCGACGGTGTGCGTCAGCAGTTAGTTGAGTATGTAAAAAGCGAATATCAAATTGATGTGCAAGTCGGTGAGTTATCCGCCCAGTGGCAAGCCTTTGGCCCGGCCGTGACGGTTGATAATCTGGTGATCCCACCGCAGGAAAAACTTCCCGTCACTGTGCTGGTTAAGAACGTTCAAATTAAATTGGATTTTTGGCAATCGCTACTGACGACCAGCCCACGCATCGAAGATGTGAATTTCGATGGCGTTCATATTGCCCTCGATATCGACAAATTATCGGGCACTAAGGCGCAGGGCGCGGCCAATCAAACTTCGCAAACCGATTGGCTATATAAATTACTCTTAAAGCAGCTCGAACGTTTCTCGCTGACGGATGCCTCGGTGCAGCTATTGAGCTTGCAGCATGAATATCGACCCATCCACATTCGCCACCTTAACTGGCGTAATAGTGGTGAGCGCCACCGCGGCGCGGGGGAAATTTACCTCGATAATAATGCCATGGTAAATGAGTCGCTGGGTTTGCAACTCGATCTTCAGGGTGACGCAACTGCGCCAGATACGCTGAAGGGGCAAATCTATCTTGCGGCCCAGTCCTTAGATTTGGGCGAATGGGCATCACGCCAACCGAATCCCTATGATCCGAGCAAGAAGTTACCCTTAGAAGGGGTGGTCAATCTCAAGGCGTGGTTTGATTTTGCCCATCGTAGCATCAGCGCGGGCTTAGTGCAGTTTGAACCCAGTTGGCTGCAATGGTCGATGGAAGGTGAGCCGCAAAAGTTTGAAATCCAGTCCGGCAGCATTAGCTGGCTACCTAAGGAAACAGGCTGGGAGATCCGCAGTGCGGATTTGGATTTTGTGACCAATGGCGAGCATTGGCCTGACCTTAAGCTTGCGGCTAAGCAGCAAGACGATGCTTTTTATGCCTATGTGAGTCGCTTGGATTTACCGACCCTATTCCCACTCTTGCCATTATTTCCGGGCGTCGATTTAGCCGTCCTTAAGCAATGGTTTCAGCTGGCGCCCGAAGGCAGTATTGGGCCGATACGTCTCTATCAAAGCGCCAAGCAACCCTTGCTGGCCAGTACTCATATCAAGCAATTGCATTGGCAGAAAGTCGAAGGCATACCTAACACCAACCCTTTAGATTTAGCATTACAGTGGCAGCATGACAGTTTAGTGTTTTCACTGCCCGAGCAGACCTATACCCTCGATTTTGGCGAACAGTTCTCAGCGCCTTTAGTGCTGCATGGCGCTGCGTTAACCGGCGCTTTCGACACCCAAAAGGCGACCTTATCCGTGCCTCAGGTGCAGCTTGAAAACGACGATATTGGGGTTTCGGCCGCCTTAAAACTGGATTTTAGTGCCGCAGCCAGTATGTCACTCGCCGCCAATGTGGCCGTCAAAAATGCCGCCAATGCGGATAGATACTTCCCCGTCAAAGCCATGGGCGAGGCGTTGGTGGAGTATTTGGATGGCGCTATCAAGGCGGGGCAGAGCCAAAACGCACAAGTGTTATGGCAGGGCGCCTTAGCGCATTTTCCCTTCGAGGATAATAGCGGGGTCTTCCAAGCGGCCTTTACCTTAGACAACGCCGAGTACCAATTCCAACCCGATTGGCCAGCGGTGACTGAGCTTTCTCTCGATGCCTTATTTGAAAATGCCCGCATGGATATCTGGGTCAACCAAGGCAAATTGATGAATGTGGTGGCCGATGGTGCCCATGTGTTTATCCCCGAATTAGGCGAGCATTCGCTGTTAAAAATTCAGGCCGATCTCGCCACCAATGGTAGCGCCGCCACCCAAGTATTGCAGGCATCACCGCTCGCCGATACTGTGGGCAAGACCTTAAGTGTCGTACAAGTGCAGGGCGCGGTCACAGGTAGTTTAGACATCAGCATTCCCTTGTATGAGGGTGAGGCCGAGGATATCCGTGGTCAAATTGCCTTTGATAATACGCCAGTATTTATTGCCCAGCCCGGTTTGCAGCTTAAGGCGGTGACGGGCACAGTGCAGTTTGCAAATCAGATTGTAGAAGGCAAAGGTATTCAATCGCGTCTATTTGAGCAGCCCTTCGAATTTAGTTTTGCCACTAAACCCGAAGGCAAAGATTTTGCGCTTAATGTGGATATGAAGAGCCGTTGGGATCTCAGCCGTTTACCACAAGATCTGCACAATCCATTGAGTGATTTCTACCAAGGTAAAGTCGCTTGGGGTGGCAACTTGAATATGGTGTTCGACGATCAAGGCTATCAAATTCAAGCCAATGTGGGTTCGGATCTGGTTGGCGCAAGCTTGAAATTACCGGGTGCCTTTGCAAAACCCGAAGATGAACCTAGACCCCTAATGGCGGAGTTTTCTGGCGATCAACAAACGGCGACGCTCAGGGTTAAACTGGATAAGCAGGCCGAGTTTGTCGGTGGTTTCGAGGCTGAAAAGGGCACCCAATTCAGTTATTTTGATTTGTTATTGGGTCGACTCTTCGATGTAGGCGAGGTATCCAATACCGAGCAGGGACATATCCAGATCGATGTGACTAGCGGCAAACTCATCAATTGGTTGCCAGTGATCAATGCCTTTGTCGGCACTGATCATCAGCCTGTCCGTACTGGTATTTTGGTCGAGGAGGCGAGCCATTCAGCTTTGTTCCCCTCGGTTGCTGGGATTGATGCCAATATCGGCAAGTTTGATTTATTGGGGCAAGGGCTGACCGAACTCAGATTGAGTGCCAAGCCAAACGAACATGGCTGGCGTTTCGATGCCGTGGCCAGCGAGTTTGAGGGCACGGTCGATTTTTATCCGAATTGGATGACCCAGGGCTTAAAAGTTACCGCCAATAAGTTTTATTTCTCCCCCGAAGTTAAACCCGAAGGGGAAGGCGATTTCGCTGCGGATCAGGTGCTCACCAATTTACCGCCCGTCGCGGTGAATGTGGAAGATTTTCGTTTCTTCGATAAACCCTTTGGCAAGCTGGTGCTGCAGGCGAGCCCACAAGCTTCGGGCTATCGAATTCAAACACTGTCTTTGACGACGCCAGAGGTGTCATTACAGGGGAATGGTATTTGGCAGCAACAGAATGGTCAGAACCAAACTGAATTAACGGTGAGTTTGAACGCCAGCCAGTTTAATTATTTGAGTCAGCAATTAGGCATCGACCCTGGTGTGAATGAGGCGCCACTTAAGGTGAATGCCGAGCTAGCTTGGCAGGGGGCGCCCTATGCGTTTTCCCTCGAAACCTTAAACGGAAAAATGAAGTTTGAGCTGGGTAAGGGGCATCTATCCCAAGTGAGCGATAAGGGCGCGCGGATTTTTTCTCTGTTCAGCCTCGACTCCTTAGTGCGTAAGTTATCCTTAGATTTCAGTGATGTGTTCGGCCAGGGCATGTACTTCAACTCCTTTAGTGGCAATCTACAAATCGATAATGGTGTGGTTAAAACCACGGATACCGAAATGGATGCGATTGCGGGCAATATGAAGGTGCGTGGCTATACGGATCTCACCAGCGAAAGCTTAAATTACGATATCCGCTTTGTGCCGCAGTTGGCGTCGAGTGTGCCGACTGTAGTGCTGATCAGCACCAGCGCTTGGACACTAGGCCTTGGCGCTTTTGCGCTTACCAAGGTACTCGAACCTGTGATTGAGGTTATTTCTGAAATCCGTTTCCGTGTGACAGGCACTATGTCTGAGCCTGTGGTGGAAGAGCTCGAGCGTAAAAGTAAAGAGATCGAGATCCCCGAGTCGATTCTGCCCATGGTGGGTGGCGAATTGCCTGCGCCAACCGAGGGCGCTGAGCCTAAGACTGATGCGGCGCCTGTCAAGAATAGCGACCCGATTAAGACAAATGCTACGCCACACGTCGAGCCTGAAAAAAACAATGAGCAGCCTGCGCCAGATGCTGATAAACCTAAAGTTGAACCAGTAAAAGCGGTCGATGAAGATACATCGCCGCAAGCGCCAACGCTCCCCAAGGTAGAGCCTGCTGAGCCGCCCAAAGCCGAACCAGAACAGCCTAAGCCTGTGAGCCCTAAGGTGGCATTGTCGATAAACACAATTCAAGGAGATAGTCATGCGCATCAGCCTGTTGCAATGTCAGAGCAGTCGCGACGTCAGCGCGAATCTGTTGTTTATCGAATCGCAGCTTGAGGAATTAACCCGTCAGCGTCTGCAATGGGATAAAGATGCTCCTCATTTAGTGGTGCTGCCAGAATGCAGCCTGCTGTTTGGTGGCCATGAGAGTCAGCAACTCGCCTATGCCGGCGACAGTCATCTTAGCCCGTTAAAATCTGCCTTAAGTGCCTTAGCTGCCCGTTACTGCGTGTATATGGTGGCGGGAACCATCCCCGCGCTGGCGGAGGATGGGCGCGTCTACAGCCGTTGTTATCTGTTTGATGATAAAGGTGATACCTTAGGGCAATACGATAAACTGCATCTGTTTGATGTGGATGTTGCCGACGGCACGAAGCAATACCGCGAGAGTGAAACCTTCTGCCCTGGCAATCATATCAGCGTCATTGACACCCCTTTTGGCAAAATTGGCTTGACCATCTGTTATGATTTACGCTTTCCGGATTTATTCAGGGCGCTACGCCTCGCAGGAGCCGAGATTATCACCGTGCCTTCGGCCTTCACTAAGGTCACGGGAGAAGCCCATTGGCAGGTATTATTACAGGCCAGAGCCATTGAAACCCAATGCTTTATTTTGGCTGCCGCCCAATGGGGCGCCCATAACGAAGGCAGTCGCGAGACCTGGGGGCAGAGCATGGTAATAGGTCCTTGGGGCGAGGTGATTGTCGAGCAGAAAACCGGTACAGGTTGGGTGCATGCCGATATCGATGTGGCCGAGGTGCACAGCATCCGCAGTAAAATGCCCGTGGCGCAACATAATCGCTTTACTGCACCGAACCTTAAGCCTTGAACAGATTAAGCCTTCAACAGATTTAGATGAAATAGACTCACAGCGAATTTAAGTTATTTTAAAAATGAGTGAGTTGCCAATTTTAGCCAAGCTTTCAGAGAGAACCGCGATGCCTTTTTTAGCACAAGTAGAGCAAAGTTTATTAAAGGGTGGCTTAGCCCTCGATGGGTTACAAAGTTATTTAAACACCATACATCAACATAAAGTCGATTTTTCGGATCTCTATTTCCAAGGTAGTCGCCACGAATCTTGGGTGCTCGAAGATGGCATTATTAAAGATGGTAGCTTCCATATCGAACGCGGTGTCGGTGTACGTGCCATCAGCGGCGAGAAAACCGGTTTTGCCTATGCCGATGATATTACGCCAGCGGCCTTAAGCGCTGCGGCCGAGGCGGCGCGCGGTATTGCTGGGGCGGGTGAGCAGGCCAAGGTTCAGGCTTTCAAACGTCAACAAGTCTTTGCGCTGTACGATAGTCTCGACCCTATCGCCGCCATGGAAGAAGTGAAAAAAATCAACCTGCTGAAAGAGGCCGATGCCTATATTCGTAGCCTCGACAGCCGTATTATCCAAGTGGTGATTAGCCTTGCTGGTGTGCACGAAGAAATCCTGGTTGCCGCCAGTGACGGTACTTTGGCCGCCGATATTCGCCCGCTAGTGCGCTTTAATTGCAGCGTTATTTTAGAAGAAAATGGCAAGCGTGAACGTGGCAGCGCCGGTGGCGGTGGTCGTCACGATTACAGCGTGTTTATGGTGACGGATGAAACCGGTTTACCTATGTGCTTTGCCTTCGCCCGCGAAGCGGTGCGTCAGGCGCAAGTCAATCTGAATGCCATCGATGCGCCAGCCGGAGAGATGCCTGTGGTACTCGGTAACGGTTGGCCGGGCGTGTTACTGCACGAGGCCGTGGGTCATGGCCTAGAAGGTGACTTTAACCGCAAGGGCAGCAGCGCCTTTAGTGGCATGGTCGGCGAGCAAGTGGCTTCAAAACTGGTGACTGTCGTGGACGATGGCACGCTTGCGAATCGCCGTGGCTCACTGAGCATCGACGATGAAGGCGTACAAACCCAGAGAACCGTGTTAATCGAAGACGGTATTCTCAAAGGCTATATGCAGGATAAATTAAATGCGCGCCTGATGGGCGTGGCACCAACGGGGAATGGCCGCCGTGAATCCTATGCGCATCTGCCTATGCCTCGGATGACTAACACTTATATGACTGCGGGCGAGTCTGATCCGAGCGAGATCATCAAGTCGGTGAAGAAGGGCATTTATGCGCCTAATTTTGGCGGCGGTCAGGTTGATATCACCTCGGGCAAGTTCGTGTTCTCCGCTTCTGAAGCCTATCTGATTGAAAATGGTGAAGTGACTCAAGCGATTAAGGGCGCTACCCTGATTGGTAATGGCCCAGAAGCCATGAGCCAGATTTCCATGGTGGGTAACGACATGGCCCTAGATAAGGGCGTTGGTGTGTGTGGTAAGGATGGTCAAAGCGTGCCTGTGGGTGTAGGTCAACCAACCCTCAAACTTGACCGTTTAACCGTTGGAGGCACCGCGTAACCCGCTTGTTTACTGTCTAGGCAGCACTTAAGGCGGTGGGTTCTAGCCGCCTTCCATGATGGATGTTATCATTTGCAAAGGAAATTAGAGTAACTACTCTAGAGGTGTTAATGAAACTATCACGTTTGGCATGGCTGTGTTTATTGCCTTTGCCCTCGCTATTGCCGTTAGCGGCCAATGCCCAGCCCAGTAGCTTTACTGAGGCTTGGCAGCAAGTGCTTAAGGTGAGCGATAAACTCCAGGCCCAATCCCAAGAGGTGAATCGCGCCAAGGGCGAGCAAGAGGCAGGCGAGAGTTTAAATCTGCCGTCCCTCAGCCTGAATGGCAGTTATACCCACCTCGAAAAACCAATCGAATTAGATTTAAGGGATCTTAATCCCTTAGCCTCGCTTGACCCAGCAACCTTGCCACCCGCACTTGGCGGCGCCTTGGCGAGTATTCCGGGTTCATTATTTGTCACGCCCTTTACCGAGCAAGATATTTTCCGCGCCAGCTTACAGGCGATGTGGCCGATTTATACTGGCGGCCAGATCACCGCGGCTCAAGGCATTCATGCCGCCATGGTGGCCGAGAAGCAACAGGAATTACAGTTAGCTACACGCGACTTATTCACTCAGTTGGTTGACCGTTATTATGCCGTCGATGTGACTCAATCCCTCGTTAGCACCCAAACCGAGCTGGTGGCCTCCTTCACTAAGCACGTTGACCACGCGCTAGCGCTGGAGCGCGAAGGGCAAATCGCTAAGGTCGAGCGCCTGAATTCTCAGGTGGCCTTAGATAACGCTAAGGTCAATTTAGGCAGCGCCCGCCGTCAACATGAAATGGCCGTGATTGCCCTATCGCGCATGTTGCAGCAGAGCGATGTCAGCACTAACTCACCTCTATTTGTGTTGCCACAGGCGCCTTCATTGGGGGATTTGACCCAAGTGACCCTGAGCCAGCATCCCGCACTTAAGCTGCTCGAGGCTAAAGAGGCGCAGGCGAATGGCTTGGTTTCCTTAGAGAAAGGCAAATATCATCCGACTGTGTTCCTCTTTGGTAATTACACCTTATATGAAGATGACAGCTTGTTTTCTAAGGTGGAGCCGGACTGGATGGTGGGTGTCGGCGTAAAAGTGCCCTTGCTGAGCCGCGATGGCCGCAGCGGTAAAGTGGAAGCGGCTAAGAGTGCCTTGCTGCAAGCCCGTTACACTAAGGCGCAGACCCGCCAAGACTTAAGTTTGCTGCTAGACCAAAGTTATCGGCAGTTATTGCAGGCCGAGGAAGAGGTCAAGGCACTGAATACCTCACTCGAACTGGCGAGTGAAAACCTGCGCTTAAGGGAAATCGCCTTTAACCAAGGGTTGTCCACTTCTATCGACAGGGTCGATGCCGAATTAAAACTGAGTGCCGTTAAAACTCAGCAGCTTGGCGCCAGTTATCGCTATGTGCAAGCCTATGCCAGATTAATGGCCATCAGTGGTCAATTAGATGAATTTATCGGTCGCAGTGCCACAGGCGCTCAATCGCAGGAGACTATCAATGCGCGCTAACAGAATCCTTGCCCTAACGGCGTTGGTCGCATTAGGCCTTATCTTAGCCTATGGGCTCAAACTGGCTTACAGCCCAGCGCCGAGTCTGTTACAGGGGCAAATCGAAGCCCGTGAGTATAACGTATCATCCAAAGTGCCAGGGCGGGTTGAACAGGTCCTTGTGCGCCGTGGCGATAGCGTCAGCGAAGGCGATTTGTTATTTGCCATCCATAGTCCAGAGCTCGATGCCAAGTTGATGCAGGCCGAAGGCGGTCGCGATGCGGCCAAAGCCCTGCAACAGGAGGCGAATAACGGCGCCCGCACCCAAGAGGTGATGGCGGCTAAAGAGCAATGGCTCAAGGCACAAGCGGCGGCAACGCTGGCGAAAACCACCTATACCCGAGTGGAAAATCTCTTCAATGAAGGGGTTGCCGCAAGACAAAAACGCGATGAAGCCTTTACACAGTGGCAAGCGGCCAAGTACACAGAGCAAGCGGCTTTAGCCATGTATCAAATGGCCGAAGAGGGTGCGCGGGTCGAAACCAAAGCCGCAGCGGCGGGTAATGCTCGTATGGCCGAGGGCGCGGTGAAAGAAGTCAGTGCCATCATGGCTGATAGCCAAATGCGTGCGCCTAAGTCTGGTGAAATCAGCGAAGTATTGTTGCAAGCGGGAGAGTTAGCACCGAGCGGCTTCCCAGTGGTCAGCCTTATCGACATGCAGGACGCTTGGGCGGTATTCCAAGTGCGTGAAGATCAACTCAAACGCTTTAAAAAGGGCGACAAACTGCCATTAACCATTCCTGCGCTGGATAAAACACTGGAGTTCACTGTCTCTCATATCAGCGTGATGGGCGATTTTGCGACTTGGCGCTCAACCGAAAGTGGCCACGATTTTGATATGCGCACCTTCGAGGTGGAGCTGCGCCCAACTGCGCCGATCCCCGATCTGCGTGTCGGTATGTCTGTGCTGCTCAGTGCTGAGTAACCATTGTGGCCAAGTCACCGAGCGAGCAAACGCATTTGCGCGAGTCTAAGCCGTTGAATGGGGCTCAGAATGCGGCGCATCCTGCATCTTCAGGCATCATTGCATTAGTGCGGCGCGAGCTTAGGGCGCTATGGCGCGATCCTTGGCAACTGGCCCTTATCAGTTACATCCCGCTGCTGGGCATCTTGTGTCTCTGGTGGCTATTTAGTGCTGGATTACCTCGGCAATTACCCGTGGCGATTGTTGACCAAGACCACAGCCAGCTGAGCCGAATGTTGACCCGTCAACTCAAAGCCAACCCTGTCACCGAGCCGCGAAGTTTTACCGATCTCCCCTCGGCTGTTGCGGCGATGCAACAGGCGCAGGTCTATGCCGTAGTGGTGTTTCCCCATGATATGAAAAAGGATCTACTCACCGGCCATAAACCGACAATCGATGTGCGTTACAACAGCCAGTTTTTGCTGGTGGGTAAGTTGTTGTCGAGTCAAATTCAGTTGAGTCTAGGCGATGGGTTGTTGCAGGTCGCAGGCCTTAAGCAGCTGATGACGGGCACGCCAAAATCCCAAGTGGCGGTGAACTTAAGCCCAGTGAAAAGCCAAACGACTGCGCTGTTTAACCGTAACAATAACTACATAGGTTTTTTAGTGCCGCCGGTATTGGTCGCGCTGTGGCAGTTATTATCCATGTTGGTGATGGCCAACAGCTTAAATCGCGAGTTGCACCTTAATGCCACGCAGTCAGAGGAGGGGATCTCCAATCGATTGACCGAGCATTTCTGGCCTAAGGTGTTGGGTAAAATCCTGTTGTTTAGCCCGATATTGATGCTCCAAGGCGGGTTTATCCTCGCTTGGTTGTATCTGTATTTGGCTTTGCCTTTTGCGGGCAGTTTAGCGCTGCTGCTAGTTGCTCAGTTGTTCATGCTGCTGGCGGTGTGGAGCCTTGTATTGTTTATCTTTGTGCTGATGCGTGATAGCGCGCGGGTCATCAGTTTTTGTACTGCGCTGTTTGCGCCAGCCTTTGCCTTTATGGGGATCACTTTCCCCACCCATGAAATGCCGCAACTCGCCCAGTGGTGGCGACTCATCATGCCATCGAGCCATTATATTGAGTCCCATGTGAGTGTGGTGAGTTATGGCGCGGCGTGGCCGACGGTGGCGCAGCAATTGAGTAGTTATTGGGGTTTTATCGGTTTACTGCCGCTGATTTATCTCTTGGCGATTAAATTACTGCCGATGACGGTAAAAGCTCAGGCTGAAGCGGCGGAATACGACGCGGCGCCTCTGCCTGCGAGGGGGCAATAACATGAATTTATGGCAGTTAGTGCTGACAGAATTAAAGGCGATTGTGAGCGACAAGGCGATTGCCGTGACCCTATTCGGCGGAGTGCTGTTTTATTCGGTGCTCTATCCTTTGCCTTACTTGCACCAAGTCCCAACAGAACAACAGCTTATCGTGGTGGATTTAGACCACTCTTCCCTGAGCCGTCAACTTATTCGCCATGCGGATGCCAGCGCTAAAATCCAAGTGATAGGCCAAGTGGGCTCCATCACCGAGGCGAAGCGTTTTATCGAAACCGGCAAAGCCCATGGTTTATTGGTGATCCCCGAAGGATTTCGCCGCGACTTGTTGTTGGGCAAGGGCGTGACCTTAAGCTACGGCGGCGATGCCAGTTACTTCTTGATTTATTCGGCGGTGGCCGAGGGACTTGTCAGCGCGGGAATGGATGCGGGTAAGCAAGTGCAATTAATTGGAATGCTCGCGCAGGGGAAAAATCCGAAAGAAGCCGAGCAGAACCTAAACTCGCTGCATTTAAACAGTGTGCCTGCCTTTAACCCTAGCCTAGGTTATACCCCCTACGTGGTGCCTGGGCTGTTCTTACTTATCCTGCATCAAACTTTGTTGATTGGAACCGGGATCCTCGGTGCGGGGCAGTGGCGCAACCGCAGTTATTGGCAGCAGGTGTCGCCGCTGCAATTGGTCTGCGGTCGTATTCTCGCCTTTATGTTGATTTATATAGTGTTTACCAGCTTTTATGTGGGGTATTGCTACCACTGGTATAAGGTGAGTATTCAGGCGAGTCTTGGTTTAGTAGCGCTATGGTTGCTGCCATTTTTATTGGCGACGGCGGCGGCTGGGGTTGCGATGAGCACGCTGTTTAGCCGCCGTGACCTACCGACTCAAGTATTGCTGTTGATTTCTATGCCGATTCTGTTTGTCTCCGGCTTTGTCTGGCCGATTGCCTTAATCCCTGAGCCTTTGGTGCTGGGCTCGCAGATAATCCCTGCGGTGCCCGCCATTATGGGGATGTTGGAGTTGAACCAAATGGGCGCAAGCTGGGCGAGTGTGCTGCCAAAATGGTTACAGCTTTGGGGTTTGTTTGTGCTGTTTTTTGGCCTTGCGATGTTAGGGATCAAACGTCGTGCGCGGGCATTGGCTGAACCCAGTACATCTTAGGCGGGGCTGTTATTCGTACCGACAGAATACTGATTTTTATGTTTGTATTAAATTTGTTATTGGATATTAGGCAGATATAGATATAATCGTCCGGCAAAAAATTAAACAGGGGCCGTTTAATTTCGAAGCAGTTGCTTCATTTTTTTATCGCATCAAAAGGAAGATGAAATGCGTAAAATTACTTTACTCTCTTTGGCCATGGGTACTTGTCTGTTGGCCGCCTGCGCCGCTAAACCTCCCATCGTTGCACAAGAAAAAACCGTTGAAGTCGATGGTATCAACCTCGTTTTTGGCGGTAGCTACGATACTGAACGCAAAAATATTTCACTGTCGGTGAATGGCGACTCAGTGATGAAAGGCACTTTCCCACCTTACACGCCAACCCAAAACCTCAGCGGTAAATACAAGGGTTACACCATCTCTAGCCAATGTTATTTTGGCTCAGTGCTGAGCAGCCAAGGTGGCGCATTTGGTGCGATTGCTGGGGTGATCCAAGCAACGAAATCCAGCTCTGGCGATAAATGCGACATGCTGGTTAACGGTAAAATCGTCGAAAGCCTTTACTTCTAAGCATCCCACATATCGCTACATGGCCCCTGTATCTAGTGTGTTCCCTTGTGGATAGTTGTATCGAACTCGGTAGGCTGTTTAAAAAAAAGGGAGTACCCAAATAAACTAGGTACTCCAAGAAAATAATGAGGGAGAAAATAGTGTTAGAACTTGTAGTCTAAGGTGAGGTAAACCTGCTGACTGTTGTTAATTTCATTGCCGTTTTCTTCATAGTCTTGGGCTAAATAACGGTAGCCGAGATCCGATGAGAAATGCTCGCTCCATTTGTATTGCACGCCCACTTGACCGCCATATACAAAATCGGTTGCCGATTTGCCTGAGACTTTGTTGTCGTTGGCACCAATGCTAACCCCTGCAAACAAATTAACGTCTTTATGTACTGGTAACAGATAGTCATAGGACACTAACCAGCTGTACTGTTCCTGCTTAAACTTATCATTGGCAAAATTGAATTTGTCTTCCATATAACCAAAAGTACCTGTAATACGATGGTTCTGTTCAATCAGCATACCAATGCGGGCTTGATAGCTCAGATCTTCGGTGTCTTTGTTGATAACACCTTCAATCTCATCTGCTTGATAACCTAAACCCATACCTGCAAAGTAATCGATCTCGACGGCGTGAACACTGCTAGTCATTAATGCTGCACCTGCTGCCATCATCATAATTTTATTCAGTTTCATCATGGACTCCTAAGACTGCTAAGTCGTTTTATCAAAATAATATCGGGTTGATGGAGCCTACTTTACGGCAACCCTTTAACGAGGATAAGCCTGTAACCGCGTGTCTCTTTGTCTCAAAAAACGCGACAATCAGATCAAACTCACATAGATAAGTACAAAATTCGTACTCTTCTTAAGCGAAGGAGCCATTTCAGAGAGCTTGCGAAATAGTAAGATTTTTTTATCTGCCTAAAGCACATATAGGCAACTTAATGCCTTGATTGGGTTGTCTTAGACTCTGTTTTGGGGGAGAATGCGCGCCGCAAAAATAACCGGGGTATTCAGTATCCCGGTTATTTTCTTTTTGAGCGTATGGGTTTTAAACCAATTGAGGCCGGTAAACATCCGGAAATGATATGAGGTTCGTTTGAACCTACTTTACTGAGGACAATTCAATGGGGCTGTTGTTTACCGGATGTTCGGTAGTTGCCGTAAATCAATCTGTTGCGTTTGCAATTCCACCTGCTGCAAAAGGAGGTTGGATATGAGCCAACAAAATCCAGGCTTAAAGCAAAGCCTTAGTCTGTGGCAAGTGGTTGTGATGGGATTAGCCTATCTTACGCCTATGGCCGTGTTTGACACCTTTGGCATTGTCTCCGAGATCACCTCAGGCCATGTGGCCACCTCTTACCTGCTCGCGTTAGCGGGGATCCTGTTTACCGCCTTTAGCTACGGCCACTTAGTACGTAAATATCCCTATGCTGGCTCGGCCTATACCTATGCGCAAAAAACCTTTAGCCCGAATGTCGGCTTTATGGTGGGCTGGTCATCGCTGCTCGATTATATGTTTATGCCGATGATCAATATGTTGCTGGCAAAGATTTACCTCACGGCCATGTTCCCTAACGTCGAGCCGTGGATTTTTATCTTTGGTTTAGTCGCTGTGATGACTCTACTCAACCTGAGGGGGATAGATTTAGTGGCGAATTTTAACGGTGTTATCGTATTCGCCCAGATAGCCATTATCTTAGTGTTTATCGGTCTAATGGCCCACAGCCTGTCCCTTGGCGAAGGCGAAGGTGTGATTGCCAGTGTGCGTCCATTCTATTCCGAACAGATAAGCCTTGCGCCGCTGTTTACTGGCGCGACCATTCTGTGTTTCTCCTTCTTAGGTTTCGATGGCTTAAGTTCGTTGAGTGAAGAAACCAAGGACGCTAAGCGGGTGATCCCCCGCGCCATCGTGCTGACGGCGCTGATTGGTGGCGTAATTTTTGTCAGTGTGTCCTATTTCTTACAGCTGTTTTTCCCAGATATTTCTCGCTTCCAGCAGTTAGATGCTGTGCTGCCTGAGATTGCCCTGTATGTGGGGGGGAATTTATTCCAGTCAGTGGTGCTGGTGGCAACCACCATTGCGGTGTTGGCCTCTGGCATGGCAGCCCATGCGGGGGTGGCACGTATTCTCTACGTGATGGGGCGTGACAATATGCTGCCCAATAAAGGCTTTGGCTATATTCACCCCAAATGGCGCACGCCGGCATTTAACGTGATTCTGGTGGGATTACTGGCGCTTTCGGCGGTGTCCTTCGATCTCGAAATGGCATTGGCGCTTGTCAACTTCGGGGCGCTGGTGGCTTTTACCTTTGTGAACCTGTCGGTAATAGTGCAGTTTTATATCAAAGAGAAACGTAACCAATCCTTGAAAGAGCACTTGCAGTACTTCGTCTTACCTTTGTGCGGCGCGGCGACGATTGGCGTACTGTGGCTTAACCTTGAACCTCAGTCCTTAGAGCTTGGCTTGATTTGGGCAGCAGTTGGGGTCTTGTACTTAGCGCTGCGAAGCCTGCGTTTACGCAAGGCGGTAGAGTTACAGAATTAACTCGCAAATTGAGCTAGAAAGTAAAAGACCCGCAGTTGCGGGTCTTTTGGTTTTTACAGTGTCGGCACGGTAAAGCTGAGGGTAGTCTTAACTTGCTTAGGCGTAGTGGTCACTACACTGATTTGACTCCCCGCAGAGGCGGTGAAACTGATTGGTGTGCCTAAGCCATTCTTGCCAGTGAGAGTATTGGCTACCTCAATGATATCTGGCGTACCGTTACAATCGACGCAGAGCTCGATTTGGGTCTTAGCAGGCATAATTTGTTTGGCACTGTCATGTACAAACACCACAAACTCAGACTCGCTACCTGCGGCAACGGGTTTAATATCATTAACGCTTGCGAGTAACACACCGTCTTGCTGCACACTGATATAAGCCTGCGAACCAGACATGCTTAACACCAAAGCCTTACGCACATAGGTTTTGTTGGCTTGACCAGCGCCACAGAGGCTGCCTTCACATTGAGGGCCGTTAAACTTGCCATCGGCGGCGGGATAGGTCTCGCGGGCGAGGTTATCGAAATAAGGTTCACCGCTGTCGCGGCTAAAGTTTTCATTATCATCGCGAAACGCAGTCGGTAAGTCGCTAAAACCGCTATTGTGGAAGGTCTCCACATCCATTCCATTGCCGCTGCAGTGAGTTGCTACACCATTGAATAAGCAGGCGTTAGTGATAACGCCACCATCGCCACCATCGGCACTATCAAACTGATTGTTGCCGTTAGTGTCGAAGAAGGTTTCGTGACCCAAGGCGTAGGCCAAGATGGTAATACGGTGATCTTGAGGGCGATAAGCGCCTGAAGTCCAAGTCACGCTACAGGCACCATTTTGCGTTAGGCAGCTTGAGGTGATTTGGCCGCCTTCGGTGGTGAAGTTCACCGTTGTATCATCGGGCGCGGGGTTACCAAAGCTGTCCGACAGTCTGGCGGTAATAGTCGCGGTTTCACCGTTATAATCGCCCGCTTCGGGGTTAAATATCGTCGTCGAAAGACCAAAGCCAAGTTGCTGTGGCAGGCCAGTATTAACCGTTAATTGCTCAGATTGGCTAGTGATCACTTCCTTGGTATCGGCATCCACTGCGCTGGCGACCACGCGAACTGGGGTCGGCACAGTACCCGAAAGCACACGCACACTAGCAATGCCCTGGGAGTTGGTTAGACTCTCGGCGCTGGCGCTGCCATTGGCAAAACTTAAACCGCCGACCACAGTATCTAAACTAAAACTAACCTTTTGCTGTGCTGCTGGCTGGCCATTGGCGCTGGTGACTTTAAAGCTCACCAGTGATGATTCGCTCGACCCAGTTCCGCCCGCGCCTTTAATGCGAATTTGGTTGGGCTCGGCCGCTTCAAAGCTCAGACTGGCTAAGGTTTGACGTTGAAGCGTAAAGGGGAAGTTCGCCGTCAGCGTTTGATTACCCACGACTGTGGTCGCGACGATTTGATCGTTACGCTCGCTATTCCCGCTGCAACTGGTGTCTTGGAAGGTCGAGCTGGCATTGCCCGATAGCGTCGTGACAGGCGAGTCTAAGCTCGCATTATTGCTGGCAGTACAGTCAGAGCTGAAACTGATGGATGACGGCGTCTGTACGCGAGTGACAGTGCCATCGCTGGCCTCTAACACTAAGCTTGCAGTCACGCCAAAGCTGCCGCCTGCGCTGATTTTATAGCTGCCATCGGCCTGCGCCGTTAACGTACTGGCCAGTTTTCCTTCGGTAAAACTGCCGCCATTAAAGGAGCCTAATTTTAGAGTGCCGGCTTCGTTAACTGCATCTTTGCTGAGCACTTCATACAAGCTGCTGCTTTGTAGCGATTGCCCTTGATAATCCACCGTTACCGTTAAGGCGTTGGCGCCTAATTCGGTGGCACTTGGGGTATAAGTGACTTGGGCAATACCTTGCTCATCGGTTAGCGTGCTGGCCGGGGTTAAGGTCGCTGACCCCGCACTGAAGCTGACTTTAGCGTCGGTAATACCTTTACTCTCGGCATCGAGGAAAATGGCTTGCAGTTGTACGGCTTCATCAACTTTAAAGCGAGTCACTACATTCGCGCCGCTTAGAATGCTGGCGCTCAGTTTTGGGGCGATGGATGCGCCAGTACCGTCGATAGTGCCTGTAAATTCAAAGTTGCGAGTCGCCGATAGCGCTGTGCTCGAATCACTTGGGGTAGTGGTTGCCGTAATCGTTCCTGCATTGATCAGCAAATCTGGATTACTCACAATAACAACGGCTTCACCATTGCTATCCGTGAGTTTGCTTTCCGGTGTTAACGTCCCAAGGTCGGTCGTAAAGTTTACTCTCTGGTTGCTGACCTTTGCTGACCCTTTGTTTAACTTGGCGACAGCACAAAAACCTGCGTCTTTAGGGAAACTTTGAAGTGAGGTAAAACTGCCGCATTGACTACCCGATAAGGTTTTAAAGTCGATAGACAGTTTGTAAATACCGTCGCTGGCATCTGTGCCACCGTTATCTTCGTCAGAGGGGCCGTTACAGCCCCAGAGTCCAAATAAGCCAATAGAAAGCAAAGTGAGATTGCAAAACGTGTTGCTAAATCGCATAAGCAAACATCCTTGTGGTGCTGAGTTAATTAGTCTTGAATTTCGCTGCGTAGGTATTTAAACAGCTCTTTTGAGGATTTGGACTCAGGGCCTTTCGCCAGCTCTTTCGTGGCTTGACGCACTAAAGTACGCAGCTTCTGTCTGTCCAACTGTGGGTAATGTTCCACTAAGGTTTGAATTTCGCTGTCGCCTTGGCTCAGTAAGCGCTCGCGCATTTTCTCGAACATTTGCAGCTTAGCGGTTTCGTTGCTGTTTTTGTTCAGCACGACAGCGAGCGCCGCTTTAATCGGCTCAATATCGACGTGACGCATCAACTTACCGATATATTGCATATGGCGACGATAGGCTTCTGTCTTCGGCTTAATCTTATGGGCTTGCAGGATGCTGTCATATAAGTGCTCGTCCAGCTCGATTTTATCTAGCTGGGTTTTGCTGAGCGACACCAATTCCATACCGACTTTTTGAGCAGCTTCGCAGTCACGCTTGTCCTCGGTTTTGCTGACATACTCTTCGTCACTGTCATAGGGTTGTTTAAAATGCTCTGAATCACCAACAATCTTCATATAGATAAAACCTCAGTTAAATAACGGCCTAATAATAACATCTCCCGCCAAAAATCGCCTAACGAAAGCGCGTGCGCCATGGCTGAGATTGACGAAATAAGCGCGCAATAAATAATGAGAATGGCATGGGTGTTTGTTATGCTAACGCCATTGCCGACAACGAAAGAGTAGCTTTGTGTCTTTGAACAGAATCGATAGTGAATTGGCCGCGCTGAAAGATGCGGTTGCCGTGGCCCTCGAATATGCCAATAAATTAGGGACAAATGCCGCCGAAGTGGCGATCAGTAAACAACAGGGATTATCGGTTTCAACCCGCTTAAAAGAAGTGGAAACGGTTGAATTTAATAAAGATGGCGCCCTAGGGATTACGGTTTATCGCGATGGTTGCAAGGGCAGTTCATCGACTTCCGATCTCAGCCCAGAAGCCATTGCCCTGGCGGTGAAAGCGGCGGACGATATCGCCCGTTACACCTCGGCCGACCCCTTTAGCGGTTTAGCCGACAAAGCCTTAATGGCGACCGAGATCCGCGATCTTAAGCTCTATTATCCTGAAGAGATTTCTCCCGACGAATTAGCCCAATTGGCGATTCGCGCCGAAACCGCGGCGCTCGATGCCGATCCGCGCATCAATAACTCCGATGGTGCCAGCGCAAACGCCCACACTTCGGTCAAGGTTTACGGCAATAGCCACGGCTTCTTAAACGGTTATTGCAGCTCGCGCTACAGCTTAAGTTGCAGCGTGATCGGTGAAGACTCAGATGGCAGCATGCAGCGGGATTACGATTACACTATCGCCCGTAAATTCAGTGAGATGCTATCTCCCGAATCCGTTGGCTTGAAAACCGCACAAAAGACAGTGAGCCGTTTAGGCGCACGTAAGATTGCGACTTCGCGTTTACCTATTCTTCTTTCGCCTGAAATCGCCACAGGGCTCATCGGCCATTTAGTCGGCGCGATCAGCGGTGGCAGCCTGTACCGTAAATCCAGCTTCCTGTTGGATGCGATTCACACCCAAATCTTCCCCGATTGGTTCAACATTGAAGAACAGCCGCATCTGCTGGGTGCGCTTGCCAGTGCCAACTACGATAGCGAAGGTGTAGCGACGCAAGATCGACGTATCATCGACCGGGGTATGTTAGAAAGCTATCTGCTGACCAGCTATTCGGCGCGCAAACTAGGCTTAACCAACACAGGCCATGCGGGCGGTATCTACAACTGGACGCTGGCGCACACGGGTCAAAGTTTCGATGAGCTAGTCAAAGGTATGGGCACAGGCCTGATTGTCACTGAAGTGATGGGCCAGGGCGTGAATATGGTAACGGGGGATTATTCCCGCGGCGCCGCTGGTTTTTACGTCGAAAATGGCGAAGTGCAGTTCCCCGTCGAAGAGATCACTATCGCGGGCAACTTGAAGGATATGTTCCGTGGTATTCAGGCGGTTAGTAAAGACTTCGATTTACGTTCGTCTATCCGCACCGGCGGGATCTTATTATCCGAGATGAAGGTCGCGGGTAACTGATTGAGTTGACCCTATTGAGCCATTCAGTCTAACGGTTCAGCGTTAACGGAATGAGCTTTAATCAAAAGGGCAAATGCGTTCGCATTTGCCCTTTTGATTTAATTGCCTCGTCTTAAATAGCTTTGCCACATTTTAGCGGTGGTGCTCATTAGAATTTGTAGCTAGCGCCTAATTCAAATGAGCGACCCGAGCCTGCGACTTGGCTAAAGCCACCCGTACTATCGGCCTTAAATTCGGCAAGGTTGACACCACCCAGCGGTAGTTCGTAGTAAGTATCAAACAGGTTGTTGATCGCAAAGGTTAAACTCAGCTCTTGCCACTTGATACTGCTGCTTAAATTTAACAGCGAATAACTGTCGGTCTCATTTTCTAAACGGCGCTCATCGACCTTATCCTTAGTCGCTACCCATTGCCATGACAGGCGGTTTTCCCAATCACCCAGTTGATGGCTAAGGGCTAACTCGGTTTGTAGCGGTTTGATTTGATAAAGCGGCTCGTTACCCTCATCGCGCTCGCCACGGGTGATATTCAGCTTGCCCTGCATCTGCCATTTACCGCTGTCGGTATCGGCTAATAGGTAGTTCGCACTAAACTTAGCGCCATATAAATGGGCATCTTCGTTGGTGAATTTAAGGATATTGCGTTTACCGTTGGCAAGGCCACTACGGTTAAAGCTGCCAATCACCTCGGCATCAATATAGTCGGTCACTGCGCTATACCAAGCCGTGGTCGAGAATTGCCATTCATCGCCCGCAAACTTGTAGGCCGCACTCAGGGTGTGCGCGGTTTCAGGCTTAAGATCGGGATTGCCCACGTAACCGTTACCGTCGCCATACCAGCCGATCATTGTCGTTGCCATCACGCCACGGCCCCAGCTGTAACGCTCATACAGGTTTGGCGCGCGGTTTTTACGGGCTAAGCCAAATTCCAATTGTTGCTTGGCCGACAATTGATAGCGTGCCAGCAATGTCGCATCGATAAGGTTGTCGTCACGGCTTCTATCCATAGCATTAAAGGCTTTTGCCGCTTCGGCATCCATATTCGGCATGCCCATCATGGGCATATTGCTGTAGGCCTGCACTTCGCCCGTATCTGTGGTGACATATTCATAACGCACCCCGGCAGACAACCACCAGAGTGGCGTGAGGTTTTGCTGCCACTCGCCATAAACTGCGGCGCGGCGGCGTTCGCCGTCATTGATATTGATATAGTCATTGGGGGCCATCATAGTGCCGGACACGGCTGGCCAAGTATCATCGAGTTGATAGTTATAAAATTCCTGCCCAACGAGTAGTGTGCTGTCCTCGCCCATAGGTAGGCGCCAATGCAGTTGATAGCTGTAATCGCTGCCTTCAGTGTTCATCGGCATCTTGCCGGTTTTTTCCGGAGTGAAGAAGCCCATTTCATGCTTCACACTGTGCCAGTTTAACTGGGCGCTAAATTCACCGTCGTTGTCTAAATCACGCAGATAACGGACTAGGGCACCGTAACTCTTGTTATCCGTCATATCCATGTATTGGTTCGGGAAACCTTGGAAAGGGATCGCCTGATGCGTTAGCTTAATCGCCAGTTGTTGTTTGTCATCACGCCATGCCGCTGTTAACGCATGGTTTTGGGCACGATAGAGGGTATCGAGTACTTTATCGCCGTGACCATCGTGGTAGCTATTGGCATCTTCATAGGCGCCTTGATAGCTGAAACTTAAGTCCTTACTGGCGATTCCAGCCTTAGCACCGAGTAAGAAGGCATCGCTGGTGCTGCGGTATCCCGATGAAATCTCGCCGCTTTCGAAGCTGAGGTTGTCGCTGTCGCTAAATTTAGGATTCAGGCTATTAACCTTAATCACCCCGGCGATATTGTCGCCGCCCGCACTGACAGGGGACACGCCCGCGACCACTTCTACCGAGCTGATTTGATTAGCGGAAACGTAGGAAAGTGGTGGGTTCATTTGGTTGGCACAGGAGGCGGTGATATCCGCGCCATCGACTAACACTTTAATGCGATCGCCCATCATGCCATTCAGCACGGGCAAGGCGGAGACGCCGCCCGCTTCGGAGAAATCGACGCCTTGGTCTTTTAGCAAGGCATCGGCCGAGCCTAAGGCATTACGGCCAATACTCTGTTCGCCATGGACTTGAATACGTTCAATTTGCGTCTGATTTGTCTCGTTGGCCATGGCGTGTGAGGTAACCGAAGCGCCTAATGCTAAGGTCAGCGCGCTGGCGATTGCGGAGCATTTAAAGCCGTGGGGGATCGTTGAAGCGTTTGCAGCCATCTTATTGTCTTCCATTCACTCGGATAAATTGCGCTGCATTATAAAGATCATCACAGTGTGACAGGTGCGGCATATTGTCGCAGAGCTTATAAAGACAAAGCTGAATTAGCGGCCTGAAGTGCTCGTTAGCACCAAGATGAAGATAAGCTAGCGCCAAGTGTGGATATCAAGTGGCTTGATTTAACACGCCCTTGGATTAACCGAAGTGATTGAAGTAGATACGCTGGGTTTCTCCTTCGGCATCCATGGCGGCGAGTGCCTTGGCAAACTCATAGGCCTTTGAATCTTCGGCCAGTGTGTTGGGGCTGTTATCTGGGCTGACGGGGAGGTCTGCACGGTAGTTAGGGTTATGTTGCCCGCGAAAATGGCGGCTTTTTTTCGAAAAGCCCAGATACATGGCCTGAGGCTGCTGGCAGCAATTGGGGTGCAGCTTAAATTGGCTCATGTCCCGCTGTTTAAGGTAGTAGCTGATGGTGGCCTGATCGTAGATAAAAAAATCCCCTTGGCTGGCAAGCAGGTAATCTAAGGCCTTAGGCACATCGAGTTCTGGCGGTTTGCGTACCGACATGGTTTCGGGTAGGCCATTAAAGTCGTAGCTGCCGGGGGCGATTAACAGTGTCATCCCACTCTGGGACAACTGCTCTAACGAACGTATATCGGCGGCTCCCGCACGGCTAATGCCGATGGCGCGCTCCGATAGGCCATTTGGAATAAAAAAGGCAAATTGGGCGCGCTCCTCACTAAAACTCAGGCCGGGGTAAAAGTCGATATTACCGAGTTTCAAATCCCGCAAAATCCGCATCTTAGGCGCCCGCGTGATCCTGAGTTTGCAACCAATCCGCTCGGCGGCGGCTTGATAGATATCGTGGTAAAACCCTTGGTTATTGGGTTCGTGTTGGATAAAAGGAAGGCGCTCACTGGTGCGATAACCCATGGTAATGATGCACTCAGAGCTTGAAAAAGCCTGCGCTAGACTAGGGGAGAGGCTGAGTAACAGGACTACTAAGCAAAGCAAAGGCCGATAAATAACTGCAAATTGCAAAATGATCTCCTTATCCCGTGATTACAAAGGGTAATCTTGCCGCCAATGGGCGAGCTAAAAGTACAACTAAGGCGAAGGCTTGATAGCCTAATGTATTATTTTTATTGAATTAATCTATCATACTTTTTGATAATAAAAAGCGTGATTCTTTGCACTACTGCACAAACTCTGTACATCCTGCCATATTGCGCTATAGTGTCGCCGCAGGTCGAGTGAGGTGTATTTGGCCTGTATGAAATTAACTGAGGAGTTCCTATGGCAAAGCTTAAAGAGACTAGTGTGCTCGAACATGAAAATGGTCGCGGCACTATTACCGACAACGCACTCAAGGCAGTGGTGACTAGCTCATTGTTTAGAATGCGCACCGAAAAGCCGAAAAAGGGCAAAGGGTCTTACAACCGTAAAGCAGCAAACCGAAAGGGGTATCAGCACAGGGGCGATACCCCTTTCGACTTTATGGGAGTTTGCCTTGCTGGAGCCTAGCGTTGAAGCCTTAACTTTGCTCGCGCTGATTTGTTTATCCCTTATCTCTGCTCGATTTCTCTTTGATTCTTGTCCTGTAAACCTTTAACGCGCCATTCTTGAGCTCCTCGACTTATCTGCTCTGCCATTTGCTGCCGATATCCTTCAATGTCTATCACTAGGTCGGTAACGATTGCCCATAAAAAAGCGAGCCCCTTGACTATTAGTATTAATATCAGGGGCTCGCTATTGATGCTTTTAATCTGGCTAATCGAATGCAGAGGGCAAGCGCTTAGCGCGAATGCCTAAGCCTAGTGTTTAAGCCGAGTGCTTAAGCCTCGATATCATCTTCGGCATCGGCGTCGACTAACTCGGCCCACAGATCGTGCTCGTCCGAGTGAGTGATCACAGCACGCACTAACATGCCGGGTTCGAGTTCGGTTTCACCGTTGATAAAGACCATGCCGTCGATTTCTGGAGCATCGGCGAAGCTGCGGCCAATCGCGCCTTCTTCGTCTACGTCATCGATCAGAATATCCATAGTACGGCCAACGAAACGGGCTAAACGCTCGGCGCTGATCTCGGCTTGGACTTCCATAAATCTGTGGTATCTGTCTTCCTTCACGTCTTCGCTGATCAGTTCAGCGATAGTGTTGGCTACAGCGCCTTCTACTTCTGAGTACTTGAAGCAGCCTACGCGGTCGAGGCGCGCTTCACGCAGGAAGTCGAGTAGCATTTCGAAGTCTTCTTCGGTTTCGCCAGGGAAGCCCACGATAAAGGTTGAGCGGATCACCAAGTCTGGGCAGATTTCGCGCCAGCGTTGGATGGCTTCTAACTGACGATCAACACGGCCTGGACGCTTCATCATCTTCAGGATGCGTGGGCTGGCGTGCTGCATCGGAATGTCTAGGTATGGCAGGATTAAACCTTCGGCCATCAAGGGGATCAGATCGTCAACCCATGGGTATGGGTAGATATAGTGTAAACGTACCCAAGCGCCCATCTTGCCCAGTTGGCGAGCAAGGCTAGTGATGTCTTGCTTCACTGGCATACCGTTCCAGAAGTCGGTGCGGCCGCCCTTGTCTTTACCGTAGGCAGAGGTGTCTTGGCTAACGACTAAAATTTCTTGCACGCCTGATTCAACCAAACGCTTGGCTTCATCTAATACGCTACCCGCTGGGCGGCTGTCTAAATCGCCACGCAGTGCAGGGATGATGCAGAAGGTACAACGGTTATCACAACCTTCTGAAATCTTTAAATAAGCATAATGCTTAGGCGTTAACTTAACCCCAGTTTGTGGGATTAACGAGGTAAATGGGTTGTGCTCTGGTTTTGGCACGTACTTGTGTACATGCTTTAACACGGCTTCGTAGCTGTGTGGACCCGTGATTTCGAGCACGTCAGGGTGCACTTCACGGATTTGGTTTTCCTTGGCGCCTAAACAGCCGGTCACGATCACTTTGCCGTTTTCTTCTAGGGCTTCGCGCACCGCATCTAAGGATTCTTCAACCGCCGCATCGATAAAGCCACAGGTGTTGACGATAACCAGATCGGCATTGTCGTAGCTGTTGGTGACTTCATAGCCGTCGATGCGTAATTGGGTCAGAATGCGCTCTGAGTCCACTAGGTTTTTTGGGCAACCCAAAGACACGAAACCGATGCGATTCCCGGTAGCAGTAGAATCAGCACTCGCTGCTTCTAATGTCTTGGCTGGGGTCTCAAGCGTGGTTGTTTGCTTAGGATTAAAAGTTTCAACTGTCATGGTGTCTCGCTGATGCTGATAAAAGAGCGCCGTAAAAAGAGCGCGGATTATACCTGAAGTGATTAAAAGGTACAGTGTCTTTGGGTGAAAAGTGTACAGCCAAGAGAGCGTTTCTACCAGTTGCGGCGCGGCAGAGTCCGTAGCTTAGTTATCCCGCCGCATTTCATCTTGCGTGAATGGCTTTAAGGTTTGAATGGCCCAGTGCACAGCCGCTCGCTGCCGATTTAAAAAATTTTCAAAAAAATTAACCCTTTTTATTTTTGCCTGCGTTTATAGGGGTAGTTTGCATGATGCGTGGCTATCGCAACGGACGACAAATCGGGTTGTTACATATTGGTACAGCAAGTCGCACTTTTAACCGATAGCCGCCGCGTCAGAACCACGGCAGTCTCGCCTTAAATGATTTAGTTGGAGTTAACAATGAAGCATTCTCTTTTAGCTGTATTAGTGGCTGGTGGTCTTTTTTCAGGTGTGTTTACCGCGAAGGCGATGGCCGCCGACGTAGATTTTCCCCATATTGAAACCATGGGCGTGAGCCAAATTCAGGTTGAGCCGGATATGGCAGAGCTTAATGTCGAAGTAGCCGTTACCGAGAAAGAGGCTAAGGCCGCCAAGGATAATTCGGATGCCGCAGTGGCGAAATTTATCGCCCGTTTAACTGCTGCGGGCATTACCAAGGAGCAAATCCAAAGCGCTAACTTAAATCTGCAGCCGCAATATGTGTATGCCCAGGATAAGGCGCCAGAGCTGAGTGGTTATACCGCGAGTCGCCAAATCACAGTTACCATTAGTGATTTAGCCCGCTTAAATACCATTTTGGACTCCGCCTTAGAGGAGGGGATCAACAGGGTCAATAATATCGCCCTTAAGTCGAGCAAAGAGGCCGAGTATGTGGCCAAGGCGCGCCAAGCGGCGATTGTAGATGCTAAACAAAAAGCCGAAAGCTTAGCCAAGGGATTTGGGGAGAACTTAGGTAAGGTGTGGCAAATTCGTTATTACGATCAACGCCCTGTGCAGCCCGTAATGTTGCGCATGAATGCCAAGGCCGATGCCATGGGCGCCGCTGAAAGCTATCAATATGGCCAAGTGACTATCGAGGATAGAGTCGAAGTGGTTTATAAACTCAAATAAAACCGCGATGTGAGTATGACTCTCTATCGCAATGGGCTGCTCAACTGAGCAGCCCATTTTTATATGCTTGGCCGTAAAGGCATATCCCACTTAGCATGGTGAGCAGAGTTTAAGTGTCCTCATCGGCAGGTTTTGTGTTTCAATGGTCGATATGGCCCCGTCAATGGGGCTGCGTAGACAACAGGGAGTGTCGATATGAAACAGCTAGCCGAAAACCTATGGATTGTTGATGGCGAGGCGGTACCTTTTTTTACCTTGCCCTATACCACACGGATGACGATTGTCCGCTTAAGTGATGGCACTTTGTGGGTGCACAGCCCTATCAAGCTCACGTCAGAGCTGCAAACGCAGATCGCCAGCCTCGGCGAGGTGCGTTATTTGATTGCCCCAAATCATCTGCATCATTTGTTTTTATTGGAATGGCAGCAGGCTTACCCGCAGGCTCAGAGTTTTGGTACTAGCGAAGTGCAAACTAAGCGTCCCGATCTGCATTTTGAGCAAGTGTTTACCCCAGAGTTTAATGCGCCTTGGTCGGCGGATATCGCACAGTTGTTATTTACTGGCTCCCACTTTATGCAGGAATGTGTGTTCTTCCATAAAGCGTCTAGTACTTTGATCGTGACCGATCTTATCGAGAACTTTTCCCCCGATGCCTTTAATGCCTTGCAGCGATTGCTCGCCCGAGGCGCGGGCATACTCGCCCCCAATGGCAAAATGCCCTTAGATTGGCGGTTAAGTTTTATGTTTGCCAAGCAGCAAGCCCGCACGCATCTGGTGAAGATGCTGGCTTGGCAGCCTAAAAGGATAGTGATGGCCCACGGGCTGATTGTTGAGCAAGACGCTATGGCATTTTTGCAAAGTTCATTTGCATGGTTAGAAGGGTAAGCGGAGCTGCTCTATGGTGACATCAAGGTTGTGTCGTTTGTGGAGGAATATCTTGCTTAGCAGTCTTTGCATTTAATGGCATGCAATTCGAATCATAAATCCGAGGGAGGTTAGGATGGCTTTTGATATTAGAGCCAATCCTCATGCGACCTATTGGCCGCATGAGGTTAAGTGTGATTGCGTATTTAGGTTCGGAAGCGACTAATCAACTGAGCTAAGTTGTGAGCCAGTTGACTCAGTTCTTGGCTGGACTGAGATACATGACCCGTACCCATTGAGACCTTAGTGGCTGCATCACTAATATTGATGATGTTGACACCCAGTTCGCCAGTTACGGCGGTTTGCTGCTCGGTGGCACTAGCAACTTGAATAGCCATATCGTTGATAATACTGATGGCAGCGCTGATCCTTTCAATTGCATCACTGGCTTCATTGGCACAGCGAACACTCCCTTGCATGCGCTCTCGGCTTTTTTGCATGACTTCGTTCGCATGCAGAGCTCTTTGTTGCAGTTGTTCTATGGTACCTTTGATTTCCAGTGCTGAACTTTGAGTGCGGCTGGCGAGAGTGCGTACTTCATCCGCAACCACGGCAAAGCCTCGGCCTGCTTCACCCGCTCTGGCTGCTTCAATAGCTGCATTGAGGGCCAGAAGGTTGGTTTGCTCTGTGATCTTGCCAATGACTTCTAGCACCATGGCGATGGAGTCTGAGTCTTTTTGCAATTGACCAATCACTTCACTGGCGGTCGTTATTTCGACATCTGAGTTTCGAATCGTTTCCAGCGTTTGTAATACCACCTGCTGACCTTCGGTTGTGGCTTGCACACCCTGATTAGCCTGGTCGGCCGTTTGAGTGGTGTTACGAGATATATCGCTAATCGAGCTTTGCAGTTCCGTCATTGCGGTTGCCACTTGGTCTACTTCAGCGCGTTGTTGATGCATATCTTCGGCCGCTTCGGCCGCAACTGTGCTCATCTCCTCCACTGCGGCGGCCAACTGTACCGAGGCCGCGCCAATCTGAGAGATCATATCCTGTAATGTAGTACGCATTTGCTCAAGTGTTTTTGCCAAATGGGTGAATTCACTGCTGGTGAACTTTTCCATTGGGATGCGGGTGGCGAGATCCCCTGAAGCGATGTGTTCCAGTACTTGAGTGGTTGCACCAAGGGGAATAAAGATCCGGCGCAGCAGGAACCATGCGGCCCCGAGAGCGATAGTGACAAAGAGGCAGAAGACGATAATCAGGCTGCTGCTAAGGGATTGGATTGCCTGCTCACTAGCGTTTCTGGCGTAGCTGACTTTCTGAGTTTCCAGCGCCATTAAGGCGCTGAGTTCTGTCTCTACGTTATTGTAAATATGCCATGCTTCCATTGATGTCAGCATGTTGGCGGTATTCTCTGGTAGGTCGTTATTATCCTGTTTCAAGAATTGTGTATGCAACCCCATAAATGCTTGCAGTGGAGCGTTCAGCTTTTCTAACTGTATTAGAGTATCTTTTCCTGAACCTTGTTTGAGTTCATTTAGAGCAGCTTGGATCAGCATTGTCTGGTCTTGCAGATATTGACGTGATTCTTCGCTCATGGGGGCATCCAGTACCCGCCGTAAACTGTAACCCAACTGTTCACGTCTGAGGCCTGATACTAGCTGAAGTAAAGCGGCTGCCTGATCGTTACTGTGATACTCCCTTTCTAGCAGGCTTATCTGGCTTTTAACCTCTTGTAAATGATAGGCAATGGTACCCAAAGATAGGCAAAACAGCGCTAAAAGCGCAGCGAACAAAGTGATTAACAACTTGCGCAAAGAAAGCTTGGAAAAGATGGCTTGACTCACAACCCGACTCCAAAAATAACCGTATGAAATATATGATGAATGGTTCTGGATTCTAGGTTTTTAAACTATATTAAACTGTGACTTATAGCGATTTAATTGGTAAATTCTTTAAATTTTAGTGTTTTTTGTTATGTGTATCCGTAAGTCATTATTTGCATTTTGTTTCTTATTGTATTAGGTGGTTTTTACAATGCAGTGAATAGGTTGGTTGTTTTGAAGGGGGCAGCCAAGCTAGCATAGCCCCATCCCTGAGTTTTAATGAAGAGTCGATTAAGTTGGACCGATCCTCTTGGGATTAATTCATAAGCAGCCAGACGTTCCTCGCTAAGTGACAGGCATTAACACTTTATTTACGGGCAGAGCTTTGTGCTCATTAGAAAATGACCGATTGTTATTCGCCCCTTTCCTGAAAGCAAGTTTGGTAACTATGCCAAACTCACGTCCATTCTTTTAAATAAAGAGCCTTCAGCGCCCTTCAACTACTCGCCGGGGAAGGTAAATTGGGTTGGCTGTAAATCTCAAAAGAGTTGCGTCTGTTCCATCTTTAATCTCGGCTCATCTATCGTTTTTTTGTATTTAAATCTATCAGTGCTCTGCCATGAATTGACACAATAGTGTTTATTGAGCGGGTTGAAACACGAAAAGCTGGCAAAATGATCTAATCATCCCCACACTGAGAGAGGGCAAGCTAAAGGAGACCTATGATGGATTTCCCCTCTCAAATTAAGCAACAAACCTGCATGGACTGCTTAAGTGGCAAATCACTCGGATTTGAAATTCGCATGGCATTTCAGCCAATCATCGATTGGCCAAATCAGCAAATTTTTGGTTATGAAGCCCTAGTACGAGGTCCAAATGGCGAAGGCGCCACTTGGGTGTTTGAGCGCATAAACGAAAGCAATAAGTACTATTTTGATCAGGCTTGTCGCGTGAAGGCTATTGAAACCGCAGCCAAGCTTGGTCTAGATAAAGTGTTAAGTATCAATTTTTTACCTAATGCTGTTTATAACCCCGAAACCTGTATTCGCGCCTCGATTGAAGCGGCTGACCTCTTTGGTTTTAATATTCATCACATTATGTTTGAAGTCACTGAGGGTGAACAGATTGTCGATAGAGCCAAATTAAGCCGTATTTTTGAAAGTTATGCCAAACGAGGTTTTATTACTGCCATCGACGATTTTGGCAGTGGCTTTGCGGATTTGAGTTGGTTGGAGTTTTTACGCCCTCAGGTATTAAAACTCGATATGGAGTTAATCAGGAATATCCATTTAGATAAACAAAAACAGTTTGTTATTGATGAAGTCCTCGGGATTTGTAGCACGCTTAACACTCAGGTGCTGGCCGAAGGGATCGAGTGTAAAGAGGAATTAGACTATCTTGTGGGCCGTGGAATTAACTATTTCCAAGGCTATTATTTTGCAAAGCCTCGGCTCGAGCATTTAACCAGCTTTGAGACATTGGATTGTTATTCTGCGTTGTAGCATTGATTTATCGGATTAAATTGATGCAAGTGTCTTGCGCTCACGCTTAGGCGTCACATTGCGTGTATCGGTTCTTAGCCAACTGATATATCATGCGCCACCCTTAATTGCCCATGCCTTCTCTTTGCTGCTATGTATTCTAACGCGCTTTATACCGATCTATCCGGTTATTACGATTTAATGTGCTCCGATATTAACTATCAACAACAGAGTGCGAGCATCCATCGATTGCATCAGTTCTTAGGGAATAATGGTAAACAACACCTTGATTTAGCCTGTGGCACTGGCCCGCATGTACGGCACTTTATCGACCTTGGCTATCAGTGTCGTGGTCTGGATATTAATCAACCCATGCTAGATATGGCCATGCGTCGTTGCCCTGAGGCCCAGTTTAATCTACAGGATATGACCGCCTTTTATCTCGAGCAGCCAGTGGATTTAATTACCTGTTTTTTATATTCCATCCATTACAGTGCGGGCATCGAGCGGCTAAAGAGTTGTATTGCCAGCGTGCACCGCGCCTTGAATGACGGCGGGATATTTTGTTTTAACTCGGTTGATAAGCACCGCATCGATAACCGCTTATCGATTAAGCATTTTGCCGAGTTTGAGGGACACCATTTTGCCTTTGAATCTGGCTGGCATTACAGTGGTCAAGGCGAAAACCAGTCATTAAACCTGAGTATTGCAAAGAGTCACCAGCCTTTTACTCAACAGGCTGATGTAGACGTCGATACCGATACATCTGCGCATCAAACTGAATTATGGCAAGACCAACATACTATGGTCGCGACCAGTTTTGCGGAGCTGCAAGCGTTACTCGCGCCATATTTTGAAGTACATATCTTTGAACACGATTATGAAAAAATCGTCCCATGGGATTTAAGTTCAGGTAATGCGCTGTTTGTCTGTGTGAAGATTTAACCTTAGGTTGAAGGTGTGACAACTTGGGGGGTTAGCCTTTACGTTCGTGCTAGCACATGAAATTGCTTAAGTTTTATCAGTCCTGTTAGCTTGCTAAATCAAAGTCAAAGTCGTGGGACTTCATCTCACACTTGTTTATGTAGATGTATTTGTTTATGTAGATGTATTGTCATTGCGGCCTAACGGCCGAGATATGTTTAAAGTCGTGGGGCTTCACCCCACACCCGACCAAGGAGGACTGCTCGTCCTATCCTCCTTGGATTCTCCAAGACGCCCCAACGGAGTTGAAAGCCCCTTGTGCTCATAGCCAAATTTGCTATCGCTTCCGAAGGATGCGTCCCTGCACCTGCGAAAGCTAGCTTGCCATCCATGGCAAGACTCACGCAATTTGTCTATTCGCCCTGCGGCAACTCCGAGGGGAGGGTGAACTTCTGTAGCCTTGGCGTTGGCTGTTAATCCCAAAAGAGTTATGCATGTCCCATCTTTTCCATTGATATTTTCAAGCAAACCTAAATCTATTTTTAAGTTCAATAATTTTCATATAATCTCTCTGTCATATATTTTTATTAGTATATATAGGTTGACAAAAAACATTCAAAGTTAAGTAGTTTTTAATAGGACTTAGTAGTTAGCACTACTCATGATTTTATCCCTGTTATAATTTGTTTGAACATTAATGCCGATGATAGATATGCAGCGGGGCTTTCAGAGAAGGCTTCACCGTATTTTTTCACATCAATTCGAAATTCTTTCTCTTCTTTCTCTAGTTTACTGATAATCCTGTCAACTGAATTTAAGATGCTTGCTATAAACATTGATGCACACTTATCAGCGCTAGCGCAGCAAATATTAGCATCAAGGTAATAATACTCCAGAACATTAGCTGACAACTCCATAGTAAATTCACCGCTGCTATATTTACATGTCACTAGCGATACATCTGCATTATGAAAGCAGCGCTCCGTAGCCCTAGTTACAACAGAAACTACACGTTGAATACGCTTTAAATCATTTATTATACTAGCCATTAACCATTTCCTGCGGATCTAAAAATAACGATTCTTCATATTGCTTTGCAACAACATCACGAATTAAGTTAAAGTTTCCTTCAACAAACTCATTTAAAGCTTCTTCAACCTCTTCAAACGTGAGATTAAAGAACTCTCTTCTGTGATTAATCTTGTTTACTCTTCTAGAGGCAAACTTCGAGTGAAGTTTGTTTTCCAGAGCAGGAGCATCGTCTGAGGGGATTAGTGCATGGACGTCAAAAAAGAAAGGAACAGATGCATCTCCCAACTCTTTGACACGATCCATGGGATCTAAACGTCTAGTCATACCAATCTTATAAACATTTTCACCGAATGACCCCTTATTTGAGATAACGTAAACATATCCTGACCTAGTAAGTTGAGCCATGCTCAGTGCTCGCTCTTTCTCAGAGGTTGCTCGCTCTAGCTTAAATCTCAATTCTTCGATATGTGCATTAAGCTTTTCAACTTCTTCTTGGTTGGCCGTTAACATCTCCTCTAGAGCAATATTTAAATCCTTTTTATAAGCTTTTTCTTCTTTTTCACGAGCAGTAACAAATAGCTCAATTTCTTTTTTAACCTTAGCCTCTTCGCGTAAAGACTCTTGCATAAATCGTTGTTCTTCTATCTCCATTTCCTTCTTATAGTTATATTCAAATGCATGGCGATGTTCTTCCAGACGCAAAAATAATAGGGTTCGATTTAATTCAACATAGCTATCGTCACCACTTTTATTTACCTTTTGGAACCACGTATCTATTTTCTTTGCATTAGCAGTGAAGTTACGTGCTGTAGTGTTAGCTATAATATTATCAACTTCTGCATTAAAGGCTGTTATTAGAAATTTACCATGCCTCATTTGTCTTGCCCTTCCTTTAGCAAGATTATCGTTCCAATAAATATCTTGAAGAATATCGAATGCCTTTCCTTGTTTTATAAGTTCCTTCTGTTTGTCTTTCACTTCTTGTAAGGAGACCTTAATATCATGGCTAGGGGGCCCGTCAAGGAGTTGATTAAATGGCGTAATCGTTGAGAGGATATCTTGATTCTCTTGGGTTAACTCCAAATCTTTTAGCTCTTCTCGAAGCTTTTGAATTCTCCCAGAAAGCAGTTTTTCTTCTGCTTTACTGGCTTCAATTTTTTTATCTAAATCAGCCAAATTTTTATCTGCACGAACTGTTGCTTGATCCACAATTACTTGGGCTTCAGTTTCTGCATGAACTAAAATCTGTTCTCGCTCAGTTTTCGCTTCAGATATAATTATTTCTTTTTTTCTATGTATTTCATCTATCTCTAAAGCTAATTCTGACCTTGCTAACTCGATAGCATTTTCATGCTCTTTTAACGCGATGGAGCACTGTTCTTCTATCTCAACAAGGTGCTTTTTGGCCGCCTCTTTTTCTATTTCATATTGACCTCTAAATTCATTACATTTTGCTCGAAGATCACCTAGTTCCTCTTCGAGCATTATTAAGTTGTTAGCCTTTATATATTCTGGAGATCCTAAAGTTTTTTGGGCTCCCAATAATGCTGATTTGACACCTTCCAATTCATTTTCAAGCTCTGAGACCTTAGCTCGAGCTTCCATTAAAAGGGACTTTTTGACTAATCCAAACATCGTATTTTTACCCCAGTCCTATAAGCTACTATCAATCACTATTCATAGGCTAAGTGCTGATTAAGATTCGATGCAACAAAAATCTATATGTATCACCTGAAAACTTGATATTACTAAGGTTTCTATATGAAGTTAAATCATGGTATGCGTGCGAGAACAAAATTAAAGGTCAAGCACTTACGCAAAATAGGCAAGTCTGATTCACTGTAACGATGCTTGCAATCCCTCATCATCAGGTCTTTCTTTTGGGTATCTGAAAAGTTGGGACAGGCACAACTCTTTTGGAATTTAGCGCCAACGCCGAGATCACAGGAGTTCACCATCCCCTCGGAGTTGCCGCAGGGCATTTGCGTTCGTTGCGTGATCGAGGCATGGATAATGGAATGGACCCATCCACTTTAAATCGGCCTCGCAATGGGCCACGATGTAGTCGCTAAAACTCATCAGAAAGAGGACGGGTCCACCTATGAAGATTACTACAATCGGTTTAGATATCG
>NZ_NHRI01000019.1:0-90177 GCF_003129585.1 Shewanella sp. BC20
CGATATCTAAACCGATTGTAGTAATCTTCATAGGTGGACCCGTCCTCTTTCTGATGAGTTTTAGCGACTACATCGTGGCCCATTGCGAGGCCGATTTAAAGTGGATGGGTCCATTCCATTATCCATGACAAACAAAACCAAAGGTATTGCTGAAAAATTAAGCTTACCGGAGGGATCTTGAACCTTGGCTGAACCGCTATCTTACTGCTCGTTTCGCATTTCTTGACATTGAAAGCCCTGTTTACGGGCATCAAAACCGCATTTTAAACCACATTCCCAAGGCACATCATCGTAGAAGGAAGATTGCTCTTTGGCATAGTCTCGGCAGGCTTCGTAGCTGTCGAAATTATCCATTTTCTTATACTTCCCAGAATCATAACCATGGGTATAAATAAAAGATGACCAGGTTTCGGGGCGTGTATCTTTCTCTCCCGAGGAGATAAACCAAATAGCGCTGGCAAAACAAGTGAACAGGATTAACACAAACACAGGTACAACGGGGAATTTCATTTTTCATTCGTGGTCATAAAATAGTGTGCGAAGGATAATACTTTTTGGCGTAATATGCGCGTTAAATGATCACAAATTAATAACTTTATCCCTTATGGGGTATTGGATACAAAAAGATACGAGTTCCCCTGACATTATCTAAAATATTTACTAATCTATACAAAAGCTTACGTTTATGATGCTGTATTGAATTTTGTTTTACATTAAGCTGAAGTTCAGGTTAGATTTTGTACGGTATATGGCAGAAACAATTAGGCCTAGGAGGCAAATATGAAAGTTCAGTTCTTATTACTCGCCAGCGTGTTGAGTTGCAGTGCTGTATGGGCCGCAGACGAGGCGAAAACCGACCCAGTGACAGAAGATGGGGTGGTTAAGATTGTTTGGCAAAATCCAAAGGATTTCCGTGATATTAAATCATCGGGTGAAATTCAGTCCCGTTATGAAAAGCGTTTATTCGATACCTTAACCACCAATATCAATAAAGAAGCGACAAAGGTTTTAAAACCGAATCAAAAATTAGAGATGACGGTGACCGATGTCGACTTAGCCGGTGATATGCGCCCAACCTTTGGTGCTACAGCCGATGATTTACGGGTGATCAAAGAGATTTACCCACCGCGCATGACCTTTAGTTATCAAGTGCTTGAGAATGACAAAGTCATCATCACCGGGGACGAAAAGCTTTCAGACATGGGCTTTATGACGGGCATTCAACCTATCACTGACAAGCCATTTATGTATGAGACTGAAATGCTTCGCGATTGGTTAAAGAAAACCATCGCACCTAAACTCTAGGCGCATCTGTCACTACTCTCGCCTAAGCGCTTAGGGCTTGGGTTATATTGAGTTCTTCTAACAGGCAAAATCCGTTACTCGCGGATTTTGCCTGTTTTTTTGCCTTGGCACTTAAGGTCGATAGGCTATGTTCATTACAGTTATAGGTATGGGCGGGAGTAAGCACGCCGACACAGAGACTGATTAACTTGTGATAACAGGCTTGTCCTTGCCTATCATCGGCAAGCATTTCTTGGGCTTGCCAGTGCTCTGCACTATAAAAGAGCGACTTATTGGCCTCAAAATCCGTCAAAATGCGTTGGCAGCGGTCGATGAGTTGCTCACAGGTGCTGATCACCACAAAATCATCGCCACCGACATGGCCGATAAAACAGTTGTCCGTCTTGTATTTCACTAACAGATTGGCGACCTCGCAGATCACCTCATCGCCACGGCAAAAGCCGTAAATATCGTTATAGGGCTTGAACTGACAGAGGTCAAAATAGGCCAAGTAGAATGGCTTTTGTTGGTTTCTGAGGCGTTTGAGCTCTTCCTGGATTGGCACATTACCGGGTAAATCGGTTAACGGATTGGCATGCCTTGCCATCTTTATCCTGTGCTCGGTGATCCGCTGTAGCAAATCTTTAGTGTGACCGATGCCGAGCAATTTGCCCCGACGCAGAATGATAAATTGCTGGGCGACGGTATTGGCGCTCTCCGAGGTCAGTAATTGACTCACAATCGACAGGGGTTCGTTGGCTTCAATCTGCAACACTTGCGGGTCCATCACTTCACTGACGGCGTGGTTTTCATGCAGGGCTCGACCATAGGGCGTGCTAAAAAGCTCCAGCAAAGTCGCTCTACTAATAATCCCCAGCGGCAGTTGATCTTGCACCACAACCACGGCTTGTAAGGTGGGTTGAGAGCTAAAAGTGTCGCTTAAGTGCTTAAGCTTAAGTGTTGGTACCACAGTAATGGCGCTGGTACAGAGGCTTTCGGCGGATTCGCTGTATCTGGGCTGAACTTGGGTATTATTCGGCACTAAAGTCGCTTTCATTGCGCGGCTTGGCTGCGCCTCGGGGCGTCCGAGCAAATACCCCTGACAATAGACTATGCCTAGCTGTTTGAGTACGGCGAGTTCCTCTTGGGTTTCAATCCCTTCGGCAATCACTTTGCAGGTGAGGCTCTGGCACAGTTCGACAATCGAGCGCACAAATTCTTGTTTAACCGGGGTCGAATCGATTTGGTGGATAAAGTGGCGATCGATTTTCACATAGTCGGGTGATAACTCTGACCAAAGCCGTAAACCCGAATAGCCTGCACCCAAGTCATCGATAGCGGTCATAAAGCCTTGGCTGCGATAGTGATTCAGGCAAGATTTCAGTAAGTCGATATCGTCGGCGGGATATTGCTCCGATAACTCAATCACCACCTGCGAAGGTGAAATCCCAAGCAGCTGTAGCAGTTGCAGCGTCATGCCCTTGGGATGGCTGGGATCGAGTAGGGCCTTAGGGGAAATATTGATAAACAAACGGCCTTGGAACTGGCGTAGTTTAAATTGCTCCAGCGAAATGCGGCGGCATAAGGTCTCGAGCTCGCTCAATTTGCCCTGATGTTCCGCGGTTTTAAACAGCGGAATGGGCGAGTATAGCGGGCTGTGCTCAGGCCCACGGCTAAGCGCTTCAAATCCGTGGATCTTGTGTTCCAAGATATTGAATATGGGCTGAAAAAGCGGGCTGATAGCCCCCTTTGCAATTATCTTATCAAGCTCTTTTGCCAGATCTAAACTCGTCATTACTTCAGTCCCCACGACAATGTTTGCGGAGTCTATGACTTAGAAATGACAAAATGATGACAATTTTGTTTGCTGAAAATCCGTACGGTGTAAATGAGAGCAAACGCTGAAATTGATGATATTTCAGCGTTTATTGAATTAGCTCTGCTTTTTAAAGGCGTGCAAGGTTTTGAGTAGGGTGGCCAGTTGGCGCACTAAGGTTTCTAGTGCGGCGGGATCTAGGCTGCTCTGTTGTTGCAGCTTAGTGAGGTCATCCACCAATTCTTGCACATAGGGCAAAAAGCGGTTGCTCGACACCATAAAGCCTTGTTCGGCTGTGAAAATACTAGTGAATTTCCCATGGCCCGCTTTTTTCAACTCATCTAACTTAGTGTCAGCGTCTATGGCTTGGCGATAGGCGATTTGAAGGTTTTCTTTCAGTTGCTCTATAACCTTAGTGTGTGGCATAACAGCGTCTCATTGCAAAATTTGCAGGAATTATAAGGGGCAAAGGATATGGCAACAAGTCGGTGGCGACTATTACTGGCGCTGTGCGGCGTCGCAATGTTTACTTGTGGGCCGAGTTGGGCGGCGCAGACGGATAAACCGCCGTTTTATCAGGTGCAATGGCAGGGGAAATCCGCTTACCTTTTGGGTTCAATCCATATTGGCCGTGCCGATTTTTATCCTATGCCTGCGCAAGTGGAGGCGGCATTTACCAAGTCCAAGGGATTGGTGGTTGAAATCGATACTAATAAAATCGACAGCCGCGCCCTATTGCAAAAGTATGGTATGGCGACTCACGCACAGGGGCTCGATTGGCAGAGCCGAGACAAACAAACGGTAGAGGTGATGCGCCACTATTGTGAAGACAAGGCAAGCCTATGTCAGTCGATTCAAGCCTTTGCACCTTGGTTGCAGGCATCTCAACTTAATCTATTGCGTTACAATAGCTTAGGATTTAGCACCGACTATGGTGTCGATATGCAGTTGCTTGGCCGTGCGGGTAAGCCTGTGTATCAGTTAGAGACGGCAGAGTCGCAGTTCCAATTGCTGGCCTCCTTCGATAGCCAAGCACAGTGGTCTATGGTGCGCGAAGCCATTAATGCCTCAGATGCCGAACTACTCTCACTGGTTGAGGCGTGGCGCTCCGGTGATGAAACTGCGCTAGATGCCTTGATGCAGGAGCAGCTCGGCGGTGAGGGCGATACCCTGATGCTGGATAAAATTCTTTGGCAGCGTAATAAGGTCATGGCCGATGGCATTATGAGATTGATGACCGCAGAAGCCGCCAGCGAGCCATTATTTGTGGTAGTAGGCGCCGGCCATGTGGTGGGTGATAAAAGCGTAGTTCAGCTACTTAAACAGAAGGGCGCCAACGTAATTGCCTGTTGGCGTGAGCAATGTGACTGATATCGCTGCGTGACGGATGATTGGGGTTGGCACTCTGGTGTTGAAAGCACTGGGGTTTAACGCACTAGGGTTGAACATATTTAGTGCGCAGAGCGAGTGTCTAATCAACGGCTTTTAAACAATAAGGACGCCTTGGCGTCCTTATTGTTTAACGAGCTTATGCGGATGTGTCGGTTGCGGCGTTTTGCCCTAGAAAATGCACATAACGGCCGAGCGAAATATAGGGCTCACGTTGGGAATATTCGAGCTCCATCGTCAGCAGCTTTTGATAGTCAAAATCCGCAGGCTGGTGTTTTTTCAAATAATCGTGAATGACTCGCACGCCAGATTCGCGTAGCAGGGTCATGTGCCATTCGGCAAACCATTGTTTAACATCATGAATATAAAGCGGGTGCGTGGGCGTGAGGCGCACCTTCTTCTTCACCTTAAGATCGGCGGCAACATAGTCGAAATTACCCGACACTAACGCATGAAAGCGCATCGCCTCTTTATTGTAAAACATCAGCGAAAACAGCCCATTGGGCTTAAGCATGGTCAGCAAGCCTTCCATGGTGGTTTTCGCATCGGCCAGCCATTCGACCACGGCATGGCAGAGGATAACATCGAACTTGCCATGTTCGGCGACTGAGAGGTCCTGAATCGGTGCATGAACCAAACGGATTGCCAATGGCGTGTCGCTGGCATCGATTTGTGCTTTCGCTTGGGCGAGCATTTCGGCGGAAATATCGCACAGCACTACTTCATGACCCAGACGTGCCAGCCTTTGGCTGAAATAGCCAAAGCCGCCGCCCGCATCTAAAATTCGCAGTTTTTTATCGCCAAATACTGCCAACGCCGGAGCGAGATCGCGCCATAAGACGGCGGCACGGATTTCACCTTTAGGGGTGCCATAAATGTTCTTCGCGAACTTTTGCGCGAGTTTATCGAAATTCTTATCTTGCACGGGTTAACTAAGTTAAAGACTGGGGGCGATAGTGTGGCACAGGCGTAATATTTTCGCACTCCTAGTGTGGGAATCGTAAACTCATCCTAGTATGGTTTTTTGTAATGTTTTGATTTTTCTTGGAATAAAAATCACAGTAAAGTTGGGGATACCCAGAACTCAATCCTCTGGGGTATAATCACGCCGTTTTCGATAAACCTGACTCTAATATACCCAAGCGACCTGAAGATATGAGTTTCAGAGCGTCTAGGGGGCTTCAATTCAAGGCGCATCAATGAAAGAATGTGAACACCTTGTGAATTGATGCAACACCGAAGTGGAGTGCCCTAGGCGCTCCGTCTCGGCGGGTTTTAACGTTCTTTATGCTGTGTTGGTTATTTTTAACTTAGTCCACTAGGTCCGCAAATAACCGCAATCGCCATGGAAGGCGTGAATGCCATTTATGCAGGAGCAAAAAATGGCCTTGCCTAAAGAGCGTTACATTCCCGCTGAATCCTCATCTTCAGGTTGTTTGGGTATAATTGTCCATTCGGTGAGTCAGCATCAGCCCTTTTTAGACACAGTTTTGCCTGCTTTACACTCGTGAGTTTTTTGATTTTCAGATGTTCTGCATCTGGACGGGGTATTTCTGGTTATTCGTGCGTAGGGATAGTTAATTAAAAGGTACTCAGACTTGAATAATGCATATTGTGTTGAATTGAACGCGATGCCCTCGCTGTTTTCTCTTTATCGCAAGATTTTCTTTGGCCGTAAACCCGGTTGGGATCAACAGCCGCTGCCTTATATCAAGGTGTCGGCGCCCAATGTGCAAGTGTCCGAGGCCAAAGTCAGCCAATATGCCCAAGTGTGTGGCTTTAATTTCGACGGTAAATTATTACCGCCAACCTATTTGTATGTGATGGCATTTCGCCTGCACGCGGTGATTTTTACCCACGATGGTATTACCTTCCCGCTGCTGGGGATGATCCATTTAAAGAACCGTATTCAAGTCTATCGTCCGACGACAGTCGATGAAGTGTTCTCTCTCGAATGCGCGTTAACTACCAGCCGTGAAACCGATTCAGGTTTAGAGTTTGAGTTTGTCTCTAAGGCCTTTGTGGGCGAAGAGCTGGTTTGGGAATCGCTGTCGACTTACCTCTATCGTATCGAGACCGCGGGTCGTCGCGTTCGTCCTCCTAAGGCGCTCGAGATGGCTTGGGATTCACCCCAATCATGGGAATTGAGTGAAGATTTAGGCCGCCGTTATGCCAAAGCATCGGGTGACTATAACCTGATCCACCTACATCCCGTGCTGTCCAAACGTTTCGGTTTTGACCGTGTGCTGGCCCACGGTATGTGGTCCAAGGCGCGCTGCTTAGCGGAATTAATGCCAGAGATTGGTGAGCGCCCCTTTGTGGTCGATGTGGCCTTTAAGCTGCCGTTACTGATGCCCGCAGAAGTGGGATTTGGTTACGAAAAATCACAAGACAAGTGGGTGTTTGAGCTGCGTGACAGTAAAGGTCGCAGGCCACATCTCAGTGGTGAAGTGCAGCTTTAAGGATGAAGAGTAACGGCGCCTAAGGCGCCGTTTTTGTTGGTGTTGTTTGCAGTGCTAAGGCACGCTGTGTCCGGTCGATGCTTGCCAGATACTAAACCATTGCTGCCTGTCTAGGGTGAGTGACTGTGCGGCCACCGCCGTTTTTATCCTCGCGATATTGCCACTGCCGATAATCGGCACGGGCCGACTCGGTAACATCCGCACCCAGGCATAAATCACTTGGCTGATATCTTGGGCGCCAATCTCATCGGCGATGGTCGCTAAGGTTTGTTGCAGGCGAATAGCCTGTGGATGGCTATTATCAAAGATCTTACCGCCGCCCAAACACGACCAAGCCATAGGCCGAATACGCCGCTCTTGGCATAAATCGAGAGTACCATCGTGCAAACTCGCCATTGTTAGCGGTGAGATTTCGATTTGATTGGTGACTAAGGGCTCAGCTAATCTCGACTGCAATAATGAAAATTGCGCGTTGGTGAAGTTAGATACCCCAAAGTGTTGCACTTTGCCCGCCTGTTTTAAGTCAGCAAAGGCTTCGGCCACTTGATCGGCGTCCATTAAAGGATCGGGTCTGTGGAGCAGCAGCAGATCTAAATAATCGGTTTTCAGCTGCTTTAGTGATTGCTCCACACTGGCAATAATATGTGCCGTGGAGGTGTCGTAGTGGTTTACGTAGCGCTCTGGGCGACAATTGAAGGCGGGCTTAATGCCGCATTTGCTGACCAATTGCATCTGCTGCCTTAAGGCGGGTTTTAGCGCTAACGCCTCGCCGAACAGGGTTTCGCACTGGTATTGGCCATAAATATCGGCGTGATCCATAGTGGTCACACCTAGGTCTAAATATTGTTCTATCAGGTTAAGCCGCTCGGTGGGTGACATTTGCCAACTGTGCATTCGCCAAAAGCCGGCAACAAACTCTGAAAAACTAAAAGGGGATCCGCTCATGTTGTTTCTCTTTTGGGAATCTGAATTTTGTAGGGGAAAGGACCCGAGTCGATTTATTTGATGCAGATTAAGGAATCGCTCATTAACCCTTTCGATGGCTATATATCTTAAAGCTAATCACCTAATATCCGCCATATTCAATCAGCCGTTGCTGATACTTACCGATTTTGCATACCTATGTTGTATTTCTTGCTCGCATGCCGAGCGGGGATACCAAAATACCCAAGGGAGAGATGACCCATGCTAACCGATATGGATATTTCGCGCCGTGCGCACCTAAAAGATATCGCAGCGCTTGGCGCCGAGTTTGGGTTATTGCCCGATGAGATGCAGCTCTTTGGCAAGACTAAAGCCAAGGTCGATTTACGTGTGCAGCAGCGCTTAGCAGAGCAGCAACAGGGCAAACTGATCATAGTCACCGCCGTGACACCAACGCCCCACGGCGAAGGCAAAACCGTCACCACCATTGGCTTAACCCAATCCCTTAAAGCGCTCGGGAACAAGGTGTGCGCCTGTATTCGCCAGCCCAGTATGGGCCCGGTATTTGGGGTGAAAGGTGGCGCCGCTGGTGGTGGTTACGCCCAAGTGGTGCCCATGCAGGAGCTGAATCTGCATTTAACGGGTGATATTCATGCCGTCAGCAGTGCCCATAATCTTGGCGCGGCGGCGATAGCCTCTCAGCTATATCATGAAACACGTTTAGGTAAGGCCGAATTTGAGCTGCAGTCCGGGCAGAATTACCTAGATATCGCGCCTAATGGCATCCGTTGGCACAGGGTGGTCGATCACAACGATCGCTGTTTACGTGAAATAGAGGTTGGGCTAGGTGAAAATAATGGCCCCACTTACACCTCTGGCTTTGATATTACCGCCGCCTCTGAGTTAATGGCGATTCTGGCACTCAGCCGAAATCTGGCGGATATGCGCGCGCGTATTGGCAAGCTTGTGCTGGCAGTAAATCGTCAAGGTGCGGCTATTAGCGCGGAAGACCTTGGGGTTGCCGGTGCGATGACGGCGATCATGGCGGATGCGATAAAACCTACCTTGATGCAGACTTTAAACGGTGCGCCTTGTCTTATCCACGCAGGGCCATTTGCGAATATTGCCCATGGTAACTCGTCGGTGATTGCCGATGAAATCGCCTTAAAATTGGCCGATTTTGTGGTGACAGAAGGCGGTTTTGGCTCCGATATGGGGTTTGAGAAATTTTGTAATATCAAGGCGCGCCAGTCTGGATTAACCCCGAGCGCCGCGGTGTTAGTAACTACCTTAAAGGCACTTAAGGCCAATAGTGGCTTATCGTCGGATGCGGATATCAATGCACCCGACCAAGCCCGTCTCGAGGCGGGATTTGCCAATTTAAACTGGCATATCAACAATGTGGCGCGTTACGGTATTCCCGTTGTGGTGGCTATTAATCGCTTTGCAAGTGATACGGATGCCGAGCTTAACTGGTTGATTGAAGCCGTTGCGGGCACTGCCGCTTTTGGCTGCGAGCTTAGCGAGGCTTTCAGCCAAGGTGAGGCGGGGGCATTGGCCTTAGCGCAAACCGTCATGCGCGCCTGTGAGCAGCCAAGCGAGTTTACCCTGCTATATCCCGATGAGATGGCGCTTGAGGCGAAATTATCGACCTTGGCTGAAGTCGGCTATGGCGCTGCTGGGGTGAGTTTATCCGAGGCGGCTAAGCTGCAATTACAAGAACTCAGTGCCCTTGGCTACGCCGATTTACCTGTCTGCATGGCAAAAACACCCTTGTCCATTAGCCATGACCCTCAACTTAAAGGCGTACCGCAGGGTTTTATCGTGCCTGTGCGCGAGTTAGTGTTAAATGCAGGGGCCGGATTTATTACCGCGCTGGTGGGGAATGTGATGACTATGCCAGGGCTTGGATTAGTTCCTGGCTATTTAAAGATTGATATCGGCGCCGATGGCGAAATTACTGGCTTAGGTTGATAGATTAACTGTTTGAATATCATGAAAAAGGCGCAATCTAGGATCGCGCCTTTTGTTTACTGCTCACGTTGGCGAAGCGTTATTTACTGGTTTGGTAAATATGTACATCGCGCTGCGGGAAAGGAATGCTGATGCCCTCGGCATCGAAGCGCATTTTCACTTCGCGGGTAATATCCCAATACACATCCCAATAATCTTCGGGTTTAGCCCAAGGACGGACGATAAAGTCGACCGAGGATTCCCCTAAAACGTGCAGCTTAATGAGCGGTGCAGGGATTTTTTGCACCTTAGGATGGGCTTCCACAATCGACTTAAGCACGGCTTCGGCGTGCTCAATATTGTCGCCATAGCCAATGCCGAAGGTCATATCGACGCGGCGTTGGTGCTCGGCGGTAATATTGTTAATGGTATCACCCCAAATCTTGTTGTTTGGAATAATAAGCCTTTGGTTATCTAACGTTTTAATTGTGGTGGAGACTAGGCTCATATGGCTTACGCGTCCCGTTACGCCAGCCGCGCTAATCAAGTCACCCACATCGTAGGGGCGATAGATCAAAATCATCATGCCAGAGGCAAAGTTCGAGAGTGAATCCTGCAGGGCGAAACCTATGATCACACCGGCGATACCAAAGCCTGCCAATAACGGACCTAACTCAATGCCAAGCTGGGAGAGGGCAATCAGTACACCGATAGTGAAAACAGCTTTGCCCGAGAGCGAGGTAAAGAAGTCTTGCAGTAACTTACTGAAATTTAACTTAGAGTTACTGACGGTATTGCTCACAATCTTCTTCGCCAGTTTGCCCGCAAGGCTTGCGACAAACAGGATCATACAGAAGATAAATAGCTTAAAGACTAAAGTTGGACCATGGTTGATGGACTGTTCTTTGGCCGTATGCAGCCATTGTTCGACTAGGCTTGAGGCCACATCGATACTCAAGACATCCTGAGTGATATCGCCTGAGATACTGAACAGGGTCTTTTTCAGCGAGGCGGTGTTTTGCTCGAGCGCATCGAGTAAGTCGATATCTATGCTAAGGCTCTGGCTATTGAGCGCCAATCTGTCCTTTAGCTGCATGACGCGACTGGTTTGCGCGGCGGTCACATCCTTACCGGCATTAGTGGCGGCGTTGACTGCATTTTGTAACTGTTGCTGGGTAAAAGTGACAAAGCTATCGAAGTTATCGGCGCGACTTAAGAGAATTTGGGTCAGCTCTGCTTTCTGCGCTGCGACATCTTCGCCCATTTGGCCGAGCCAGTTTAAGGTTTCGAGTCGTTGTTTGTAGTTGTTGTCCTTATCGAGCTCACGTTTAGAGATTTCGAGTAAGGTCGACTCGTCATCCGCCGAGCCGAGCTTATGGGACAACTTGGTCACGATATCATTGAAGTAGTCGTTGATTTTAAGATTAAATGTCAGCTGCTCTTGCACCAATGCCAACATAAAGGCTTTATCGTAGTTCTCATCTTCTAACAGCACTTTAATCTTATTACGTAACTGCAATGTCTTGTTTTGAATGCGATATTCAACAATGGTGCGCAACTCACCTTGGGATTGGGATAAGCGCGCAATATCTTCTTTAATGGCTGCTTGTAATGTTGTGAGCTCAACTTGAGCTTCATTAGGGATTGGCGCGGTTTGCGTGGCGGCGACCGGTTCTGCATCCGTCGCGAAAACCTCGGTACTCAATAGCAGGGGAAAGCTTAGGGCAAGTATTAATATGAGTGAGCGGCGCATAGGCGTTATCTTCAATAAAAATAGGTAGCTACATCATAGAAGGTGCGTTTAACACTGTAAAATCGCAACAGCATAAATTGTTGCTAGAGTACGAAAGTTGTGCGCTGTTTGGCTGCTTTAGACTATCGTTCGAGGTTTTGAAACTAGGGTACTAATTAGTTCGACTTAATGGGATGAGGATCTGATAAACTTAGCGCCCCATGTCGAGGAACCTACTCTAAATGCTGTGCTCCCATTGCCATCAGTCGATCAAAATTGCCCAAATCACCCAACAGCGCGGAAAGGGCTTTCACGCTCAAGTGCAATGTCCCCATTGTTCTGCGTGGCTAGGACACAATCCTAAACTGTTGAAGTTAAAATTATTTGGCTTTTATGCGAGTGTGCTGACAGGCTTATACAGTTATTTCGATGCCTCGACGCGGCATTTTTTGATCCCAGTGATGATCTTCTGTGTGATGTTACTGCTGGTGAGCCATTTTATGGATCAACTACAAACGATTGAGGCGCCAGAGAAGCAAGACGATAGCGATCAACGGCAAAAGTATCGCTAGAGGTGAGGGCGTTAGATTAACCGAGTCGAGCCGCGCAGGGGTTATCGCACAGGCTCAACTTGGTTTAGGCTAGGGCTGAGTTATTGGATAACCTGCTCTTGGCTCTCGAGTGAGTGTTCTACGTAATAAATCCCGCCCAAAATTACTGCGCCGAAAATCACTATCCCTAAGATTAATCCTAAGTTTTCACGAAAGAATGCTAGCATTTTGGTTGCCTTTTGCTGGATTGAATAGAATGACATATTAGCCAGTATTACACTGGGCACATCATAGTTTTACTGACTTAAGCTAATCTTAAATAACTCTTTTTGCCAACTTGAGCCGGTTTTTTGTTGTGCGTTTTTCATCCTAAAGTTGCAATGGTAAATATCTTGTAACGCATTGGGCGCCTATTACCTTATTGCAACTTGCTAGTGGCCTGACTTAAACTTGTGCCACTTTTTTACTATGGGGACGACTGAGTGAGACTGCACAGTCACATAAGACGCACAATTTCGATATGGCTTGCCGCCGTATTGGTGTTGCTGTCTTTTGTTGCCTCAGCCCATAGTGTGACCCACCTTGATGATGGGGCAAAGACGCACTGTACCCTGTGCTTCCATCAACATCAGCTGAATAAAATTCTGCTCAGCCAACCGCTTAAGCTCGATTTAGCGGTACAGCGGTTCGATGTCTGTGAATTTGTCTTACCCGTTAGCTTCTCCAAACACGTCAGTGTTTACCTAAGCCGCGCGCCACCTGCTCTCCGCTAAATCAACTTTTACATTTTAACTTATTGTATTTCTTGATGACTTGGATGAGTCATCGAGCGCTAGTTGTATTTTGGAGATATCATGACTGTTTTTAACAACCGAATTTCTTTGGTGGCTTTGGCGTGCGCATTTGCTTCACCGACGTTATTTGCCGCTGACTCAAGTTTAACCAATCCGGCTATCAGCGCAGTGCTGAATGGCTATTATCAAACGGCTGAGCGTCCATTGGCTGAAACCGCCGAAGGATTTGGTTTAGGTGAAACTGAGCTGGCGATGAGCGCCAACATTGACGACATGTTCTACGGCAAAGTCACTGCCGTCGTTGAGATGCACGACGGTGAAACTGAGCTTAATCTCGAAGAAGCCTTTATCCAAACCATGGCGATGCCAGCGGGGTTCTCAATCCGTGGCGGACGTTTCTTATCGGATATCGGTTATTTAAATAACCAGCATTTACACACGGATTCATTCACCGACCGTCCTATTGCTTACCGCGCTTTTTTTGGTGGCCATTACTTTGACGACGGTGTGCGCTTAAACTTTGTGGCGCCAACGGATCTGTATTGGACCTTAGGCGCCGAAGCCTTCAAGGGCGACAGCATGCGCGCCGCCGATGAACACGGCGAACGTGAGTTTAAAAATGTGGGCGTATACACCTTTTACACCAAAATCGGTGGTGACATAGGTGATAACAGTTCATGGCAGGCGGGCTTAAGTTACCTACGTAACGAAAATGGCCAAGTCACAGCCCATGAAGAGGGCGATGAGCACGAAGACGAAACCGCCGAGGAAGGCCATGACCACAGCCATGCGGCATCTTACACTGGTAAAAACACCTATGGTGCTGATTTTGTGTATAAATGGGCGCCAAATGGCAACTATAAATACCAAAACCTGACCCTGAGCGGCGAGTATTACCGTGTGACTGACTTTGTGCCGAGTGACCTTCATCCCGAAGATGCACCGAGCAAGGATTATCACCAAGGTTGGTATCTGAGCAGCGTATATCAATTCACGCCTAGCTGGTCTGCGGGTGTGCGTTACGGTGAGGTGGATACCCAAGAGCTTCATGGCGATCATTTCCATGGACAGAAGTTAAAGGAATCTGAGGTGAGTCTGGCGTGGCATTCGAGCCATTTCTCGACGGTACGTTTCCAGTACACCAATCAGAAGGGGACTAACTTCGATGGAATCGAAGACGACAATGTTTTCACTATTCAATACATTATGTCTCTGGGGGCTCACGGTGCGCATCAATTCTAATTTTGTTAAAGCAGCCGCAGCGGCCCTGTCTTTCGCCTGTTCAGGCTTTGCCCATGCAGAGCTGAATGTGTTTGCCTGTGAACCCGAATATGCCGCATTGGCAAAAGAGTTGGCTCCAAACGCCAGCATTTATTCGGCAACCACGGCCTTACAGGATCCGCATCAAGTGCAGGCGCGTCCGAGTTTGATCGCCAAAATGCGCCAAGCGGATCTAGTGGTCTGTGCGGGCGCCGATTTAGAAATCGGTTGGCTGCCAATGCTGCAAATGAAGTCGGCTAACGCTAAGGTTCGCTCTACCGATCAGGGGCTGTTTTTCGCCGCCGATCAAATCGATACCTTAGATAAGTTAGCGAGTGTGGACCGCAGCATGGGGGATGTGCATGCTCAGGGAAATCCGCATATCCACTTCGATCCGACGCGTTTGCTAAGCGTCGCGAATGCGCTCAGCGCTAAGATGAGCCAACTCGACCCGAGTGAGGCGGCGAATTACCAAAAGGCCTTAGCGGACTTTAGCACTCGTTGGCAGGCGGCGATCCCCAGCTGGGAAGAGCAGGCCAAAGCGTTAAAAGGCAAAAAGGTCATCGCCTATCACACCAGTTTTAGATATCTATTCAACTGGTTGGGGATTGAACAAGCTGCTGATCTTGAGCCTAAACCCGGTTTGGCACCGACTAGCGGTCATTTAGCGAGTTTGCTGAGCCGCGCCGAGCAGGGCGATATTCTGGCGGTAGTTGTGGCGTCCTATCAGGATGAGCGTGGTGCTAAGTGGTTGGGTGAAAAGGCTAATCTACCAGTGCTTATGTTGCCAATGTCGGTTGGTGGCAACGATGCGAGTCAAGATCTCTTTAGCCTCTACGACAGCGCGATTGCCCTCTTAAACGGGGTGAAATAAGCCTATGTTGGATCTGGAACTGATGTCGATCCTGCTGCCAGCACTGGCGGCGGGGATCTTAGTGCTCTCAACGCATATTGTACTTGGCAAACAAGTTCTTAAGCGTGGGATCATCTTTATCGATTTAGCCATTGCTCAAGTCGCCGCTTTGGGGGCGATTGTGGCGCACATGGACCATAGGTTAGAAGAGATGCCATTTTCTAATGTGTGGATGCCGGCCTTATTCGCCCTTGCGGGGGCGGGTTTTATCGCTTGGTTATCTAAGCGGATGGCGGGTGAGCTAGAGGCGATGATAGGGTGCTTTTACGTGTTGTCGGCGGTGGCGGCCATGCTATTGTTGGCGAACGATCCCCACGGGGCTGAGCTGTTAAAGCAATTGATGTCGGGCCAGATCCTTTGGGTGAGTTGGTCGCAATTAGTGTTGCCGACCGTGGTTTATTCTGCTGTGTTAGCGGTGATATTTCTGCGGCCACAGATCTTAAACGGTGCGGGATTTTATCTGCTATTTGCACTGGTGATCACCTTGTCGGTAGAGCTGGTTGGGGTCTATCTAGTGTTTAGCACGCTTATTTTGCCTGCACTTGCGCTCAACAAGTACCAAGGTAAGAACGGACTATTTTACGCTTATCTGGTTGGCCTTATGGGGTATTTGCTGGGGCTGGTGCTCTCGGCAACGTTAGACTTACCGAGCGGCGCGGCAATTGTCGCGACTTTGGCCCTTAGTGCCTTGGTTTTCCGTTTAGGCTTAAGTAAAACCGCGGCAGTGCGCCAGGTCGCAAACTAGGTTTTTCGCTTAGCCGTTTAAGCTTAGATATTGATTTAAAAGCCCATCGTCGTGCATGATTGCGCGAGTACCGATGGGCTTTTGTTTGGATTGTTAGCAACTCAGCTTACAGATGTAAACATTATATTGAGTCCCTAGGGCTGGGTGGCTATACTGTCGCCACTTTCATCCTTGGAGTATGTCGTGCTGTTACTCGTCAGATCTGTGTTGTTGGCTGTGTCATTGTTACTCGCGTTTATTTTTGGTGGATTGGTCTGCTTGTTGCGGCCTCGTCACCGTGACAATGTACATATGTTCGCCAAGATCTTCTCATCCGTCGCCCCTATTCTAGGGCTTAAAGTCATAGTGCGTCGGCATAAAGAAATTCAGGATGGCCCTTATATCTTCTTAGGGAACCATCAAAATAACTTCGATCTGTTCACTCATACTAAAGCCGTGCCGAAAAGCACCGTCAGCTTAGGCAAAAAGAGCTTAGTGTGGATCCCGCTATTCGGGCAGATCTACTGGTTATCGGGCAATATTCTTATCGATAGAAAAAATCGCAACAGTGCCTTCGATACCATGGCTAAAACCGCCGAAAAGATTAAACAGAACCGTTTATCTGTGTGGATTTTCCCTGAGGGTACCCGCTCACGTGGCCGTGGTTTGCTCCCCTTTAAGGCTGGCGCATTCCATACGGCGATTGCCGCTGGGGTGCCGATAGTGCCAGTGCTTGCCTCTTGTCAGAGCCATATTAATTTAAACCGTTGGGATAACGGGGTGGTGATCATTGAGATGATGGCGCCTATCCCGACCGAAGGATTAGACAAAGCCGATGTGAAGGCCTTTTCTGCTCAAGTGTATGAGACTATGTCAGCCAAATTTAACGAGATAAATCGTGAAGCGGCAACATTAATGGGTAAAACTCTCGAAGGCGATGACGTATAATAGCGCCAATTTGAGCCAGTTTTACCTTAACGGAGACAAATCCATGTCTATTGAAAGTCAATTAAAAGCCCAACTTGCCGAGAATCGTGACATAGTGCAAGCCCTGCTTGACGATGGCTCAGAGCCAGATGCGGAATACACCATTGAGCACCATTTCTCATCTAGCAACTTCGACCGCTTAGAAAAAGCCGCCGTTGATGCATTCAAACTCGGTTTTGAAGTCAACGACGCCGAAGAAATGGAGCTGGAAGATGGCTCAGTGATTTTCTGTTTTGATGCTATTGCTTACCACAAGCTGGAAGTGGCTTTACTGGACAAAGCGACCGAGCAGTTACTGCAACTCGCGGCTAAACAGAAAGTGGATTACGACGGTTGGGGCACTTACTTTGTTGGCGATGAAATCGACGATGAAGAAGGTGACGACGAAGAAGATGACGGTTTCCCGCACTAATTCGCGACCATTGAGATTTCAGTAACAAAAAGCCCATCATCGATGGGCTTTTTGGTTTTAGTAACCACTAGTTTGTTCGGTGTGCAGGACGCTACAGTTACGTCCCTTCTGTTTGGCTTCGTATAAGGCTTTGTCCGAGCAAGAAATCCAGCCAGAGCTGCTAGTGATATGTTTGCCAATTTCACACACGCCTAGGCTTACTGTGACTTTTATCTTCAGCCCTTCGTACACTATGGTGGAGTCGGCAATTCTTTCCCGCAAACGCTCGGTAAAGTTGAGGGCATCCGCGCCACAAGTATTGGGCATGACCACTGCGAACTCCTCACCACCATAGCGGCCGACACAATCGGTCTCCCGTAATGAATGGCTCAAGATATGGGCGATATGCTGAATCACCTTATCACCCGCCACATGGCCGTAGGTATCGTTGATTTTTTTGAAATGGTCTATGTCTATCATGACCAAGCTCGACATCCCCGAATAACGGGCGTGGAGGTCAAACTCGTGCTCTAAACATTGTTGCCAATGGCGACGATTATGGAGCTGTGTCAGGCCATCGGTCTGGCTGAGGCGTTCTAACTGCTCGTTGGCGGCCTTGAGCTGTAGCTTGTTAACGGCGATGTCGGTGACATCATAAATAATCACGCTGATATGGGTGATTTTTCCGGTTAATGAGGCCAGAGGCAACAGTGTCACGTTCTGGTACATAAAATCGGCCCGTCCGGTAATGGGGCGGTAGTTTTTAAACTGAAACACGTAGGGTCTTTGTTCCCAGCTGATAAAGGCTCGATTTTTCAGCATAAAAACCGATTCCATCTTTTGCTTTAACCAAGTCGCTGGCAGCTCAGGAAAACGGGTGAACAGGTTTTGCCCTTTAATCGAATTAGGGGATACGCCGCTATGGTTTTCCATAAAGCCGTTCCACAGTTGGATATTATAATCGCGATCTAATACCACTAGACCCACTTCGATGGTTTGCACCATATCGATAAGCCAATGGAGTTCGTTCATTGCGCTTTGATCGTTTGACATAAGGTAAAATCCAACTGATTAATCGAGTAAATAACCGAGCTTATAACTGAGCGTCGGAATAGAGTCTTCGGTAAATAGCAGTAACAAATCGCATTGAACATTATGGTTTTCAATACGATAGTTAATCTCCATTGCTAAGGTTCTATGCCATTTTTCCGAGTTATCATGGATAAGATCGTTCACCGTACAGTGGCGGCCTAGCACTACAGGGTGAGCCTGGCTGAACTTCATGTCGAGCTGCTCTGAGATCCCGTTTAGGAAGGCGCCAATCAATACGTTGCCTGTGTCGATCAAGACTTCAATCTCAGTGCTAATGTCCTCTGGATTGGCTAGCCCCATGAGTTTTGCCATGTCTTGAAAGCTCGAATCGTGGAATAGCAGCAAGGCTTCACCCGCCACGCCCGCACCAATAAATCCTTGGCAGAGGGCTGATACTGTTGAGCTTTCTTCCGTCGCTTTGAGCGCCATCGTCAGCTCACTGACTTCGAGCACGTTCACGTTTGGAATAGGTAAGAGGACAAAAACATCGAGAAGTTTGGCTAACAGATCGGCGGCGCGCCCCATGGCGACGTTGGCGATCTCTTGGCAGGCGTCACGCATATCGACTTTGATCATCGGCGTTTCTTCCGCCTGATCTTTCTGCGTTAAGGTGAGGATGCCGTATTCCTGCAGAATATTACTGATGGCGTCGGCACTGACGGGCTTTTGAATAAAATCCAATGCCCCTAAGGCTTTAACTCTTTCATGGGCTTTGATCTGAATATCACCCGAGACCACAATAATCAGCGCGGGAAGATCGTTTTGCTGCACGGTTTGCAGCACTTCGTAACCATCCATGACTGGCATATTAAGGTCGAGGAAGACAACTTCGCCTTTACCTGCGCGAATGGCATCTAAACCTTCGGCGCCATTGGTAGCGTAGGTGATCTCGACATCCCATTCTTTCGGTAGGGTGCGAGCCATTTGTTTGCGCGCCATGGCGGAGTCGTCACAGATGAGTACAGAGATTGTCATGCTGACTACTGATCCTTAATTGCCCATTTATTGAAGATAACACTAATTCTAAATCTTTGAATGACGAATTAAGCTCTTCGGGCAAGTTTGATTTATAACATCTATATGTAACCTATAGATTTTATTTGTTAATTCAATTTATTTATCTCTCGAGCGCGAGGCGCTGGCAGTAAAAAGCCTTGGAGAATTAAATCAAATTTCGCGAATTTGTCGTAAGCAGGGCATCGATTTTTGCGAATAGCTCGATGCTCAATCCTGCAATAGGCTGTTTCCCCACGGGACCCATCTCGACACGATTTTGCAAATTTGTGGGTAAGCCGCGCCGTTGGTGATGCAACCGATGTTCAGAGCAGATGACTCGTTAAAACGACAAGTTGCACCCATGGTTGAACATAAGGGGTTAATACTTTTGAGGTTCTCATGCTTCAGCGCAAGCCTAGCATACTCACCTATTAAAACTTAATGACAGTCGACAGTATTTTGACGGATGTCAAAATTTAGGCTTATGTTACATCCTTTGGTGAATTATTCCAAACGTGTTAACATTCGTTCTGGCCTGACCAGTAACGGAATATTTCATGAGTGAGCCTTGTGTGCAAGTAACGATTGAGAATGGCATTGCATATGTCCAGCTCAATCGACCAGAAAAATATAATGCAATTAATTATTTAATGTTTAGCGAGTTGGATAGAGCGATCAAACGTATTAAATCAAATTCGCAGATTCGACTGGTTATTTTATCTGGAGCAGGAGGCCATTTTAGCTCGGGGCTGGACGTAAAGAGCGTGATGTCGGCACCGATGCAAGCATTCAAATTGCTGTTTAAATGGCTGCCTGGCAATGCCAACTTAGCGCAGAGAGTCTCCCTTGGGTGGCAAGGTTTACCCGTGCCCGTCATCGCGGTGTTAGAAGGCTGCTGCTATGGTGGTGGCATGCAAATCGCCTTAGGTGCTGATTTTAGAATAGCGAGCCCTGACAGCAAGTTATCTATTATGGAAGCCAAATGGGGGCTAGTGCCGGACATGGCAGGCTTAGTGGCGCTGAGGCAAATTATGCCTAAGGATCAGGCGATGTTGCTCAGCCTTACGGCCAAAGTGTTGTCGGGCGAAGAGGCGAGTCGCTTAGGGTTAGTGACTCAGCTAAGTGATCATCCGATGTTAAGCGCGCAGCAATTGGCTCAGGAGCTTCTCAATACCTCCCCCGATGCCGCAGCGGCGATCAAGTTGAGCATCAATCGTAGCTGGACGGCTTCGATTCGTGCACTTCTTTGCCGTGAGTCGTGGAGCCAAGTCAGACTGTTACTTGGTAAAAATCGCGCGATTGCAGCGACGCGTCAGCTAAAGGATCCCAACAAAGCCTATCAAGATCGCCAATCGGGTTGGTAGCAGCGTAACTCTATTTCGATAACGCCCCATAACGGATTACTTAAGCTTTAGAAAGGCTTGCACCTCAATTGGCGCCGCTCATACGGGCGGCGAATCCCCTTATGGCGCTCAAACAGTTCTGCCATGCACTCTCGTTATCCAGATTTAATGCTAATGTCGTTTGCCGATAATTCGGCGCCTCTAACGTCACGGCGAGGCTTTTGCGTTGCTCCGCCGTTTCTAACGATGCGGGGTGACCATCGGGCGATTGAATATCGAGTATTGGCATAGTGAGCTTGGCCAGTTTTTCGGCAAGGGCTTGGTTACGCGCCTCATCTTCGCTGTAGGGGTTGATGACAATCAATACATCGGGATCGGCAATTTTCTTTTGGCTTAATAGACTTATCAATAATCCCGCACTTTGATCGGCGGTGATCAGTACCCGTTTACCGGGAAAGTCGGTGCCTACGCTGTCGAGCTGTGACATGCTTTTGACTAAAAAGTCTTCCTGCTCAAGCAAATGCTTATTGCTCTGCTCGGGTTTCACTTTTTGGCTCGGTTTATTCGAAGGACTGCTTAACTGCGCCGCCCCTGCGGAGGTCACTTCGGTCGCCGGAGTGGCGAAGTTGGGCGCAGGCGGCTCTGCTGGCGGGGTAAGGCTTAAACTGGCCCAGCCAGCAGCATTGATATTACGTCTGACAAAAGCCATTAATCCGGGCGCATCGGCGGTGCCATTGGTGGCGGGTAAGATAATCGCGGCGCCGAGTTTTTTGCGGCCTTCCCATGAACGAACTAAGAGTTCGAGCGGTTGATCATCTATGGTGATCTGCTTGATTTCACTCGCGGGTAAATAACTGCTCGTTCTTTTCGCCGCAGCTTGCCCATTGGGCGCTTTGCTCGCTTGGTTCGTCTCGGCGTTTTGGGGAGTTGTTTCTGGCGCCTGCGGGCTGGATTCAGGTGCTTGAGTACTTGTTTCTGGCGCTTGAGTGCTGGGATCGGCGGCGAATAAGCTCGCACTGGTGAGAGCTAAGGCTAGGCTCAATACCGAGGGGATAATACGCGCCATAGAATTGATAACCACCTGTGTAGTCTCATAAATTCAATTAGCTAGAGTATAACCTGAAGCGGCGTAGCAGAAGCAATTTTTGCTTGAGCTCGTGACGGCGACCGCGCACAGCAGCGCTTAGACCCAGCCCACAGCCATACTTATCGTAAAGTCGTAAATAGAAAATAAAAACGCCCAGCGATTGGCTGGGCGTTTGCACATTCGTTTAAGCGAGCCTAGGGAGGTACTTGCTTACCGTCATTGTGGATTAGACATGGCTAACCAATACCATACGAATCGCATCGAGCTGTAGCTGACTCGCGTCGAGGTAAGTGCTCAGTTCCTGCATTTGATTACGCAGGTATTCTAACTCTTCCTCACGGATATTCGGGTTAACCGCTTTCAAGGATTCTAAACGGTCTAATTCGCCCGTCAGTTGGCTGGTCATTTTCTCACGCGCCTGCGCCACTAACTCGTCCACCGCGGCTTGGGCATATTCTTCACCCTTAGCAAATAACGGATGCAGAATCGGTTGTGAAGCTGTAACTAACTTGCTGCCAATATGGCGGTTAACCGCGCTTAACTGTTTGTCAAAGCTGGTGTAATCCACCTTAGCGGACAAATCGTTGCCGTTTTTATCCAGCAGTACGCGGATAGGCGTCGGTGGTAGATAACGATATAACTGGCTCGATTTAGGTGCAGAAGCATCCGCCATGTAGATCAGTTCTAAGAACAGGGTGCCTGCGGGCAAGGCTTTGTTTTTCAAAATCGCGACGCTCGTCGTGCCTGTGTCAGAGCCTGTGATCAGATCTAAGCCTGTTTGCACTAATGGGTGCTCTTGGGTGATCAGGGCGATATCGTCACGGGACAGCGCGGTATCACGGTCGAAGGTGACCGTCACACCATCTTCATGCAGGCCCGGATAGGTTGGGAACATCATATGTTCGCTTGGGCGCAGAATGATAGAGTTTTCACCTTTATCTTCTTGATCGACACCGATAATGTCCCACAAGCGGATCACCGAACCAATCAGCTTAGTGTCCTGATCACTTTGGGCTAAGCGCTCGACAATCGCCTTAGCCTTATCGCCGCCGTGGGAGTTGATTTCCAGCAGCTTATCGCGGCCTTGCTCCATAGCGTGTTTCAGTTCTTTGTAACGGCTTTGGGTGTGATTGAGCAGATTGGTCAGCTCATCTTCATCCCCGCCGACGAGAACGTTTAACAGATCTTCGGCAAATTCACTGTACAGCACATGGCCACTTGGACAGGTCAGTTCGAAGGCATTCAGGCCTTGATGATACCAGTTGAGCAGACGCTCCTGCGCCGTATCTTGCAGATAAGGCAGGTGAATTTGGATATCGTTCTTTTGACCAATACGGTCTAAACGGCCGATACGTTGCTCTAATAAATCTGGGTTTAATGGCAGATCGAACAGCACTAAGTGGCTGGCGAACTGGAAGTTACGCCCTTCGGAGCCGATTTCAGAACAGATCAGCGCTTGGGCGCCGCCTTCTTCTTGAGCGAAGTAGGCACCCGCCTTGTCGCGCTCGATGATCGACATGCCTTCGTGGAAGACTGTGGCTTGAATACCTTCACGGGTACGCAGGGCTTCTTCTAAGCTCAGGGCGGTATCGGCGCCGCTGGCGATGATCAGCACTTTCTTGCTGCGGTGCGATTTTAAGAACTCGATTAACCAATCCACGCGAGGATCGAATTTCCACCAACTGGCGCTGTTATCTTCAAATTCTTGGTAGAGCTTTTCAGGGCTTAGGGCTTGTGCCGCTTTGGCTTCTAAGCTCTTACGACCGCTCATCATCTCATTTACGCGGGCAGCAGTAAGATACTGCTCAGGCATTGCATGGGGATAGGCGTTGAAAATACGTTTCGGGAAGCCTTTTACCGAGGCGCGGCTGTTGCGGTACAGCACGCGGCCAGTGCCGTGACGATCGAGCAATTCTTGCAGCAACTCGCTGCGGGCCGCTTGTTGCAGCTCGCTGTCGATATCTTCGGCTTGAATTAACCGAATGCTCGGCGCTATGTCTTTCTCGCTGAGTAATTCGGTGAGGCTATTGATGGCGGCATCGGATAATTTTCCGTCGCCCGCTAAGGCTTCGGCGGCAACGGCGACGTCTTTGTAGCTGTTTTCTTCGGCGAGGAAGGCATCGTAGTCGTAGAAACGATCCGGGTCGAGCAAACGCAGGCGCGCAAAGTGGCTCTCATGGCCGAGTTGATCCGGCGTTGCGGTTAATAACAATACGCCTGGCACTACTTCGCTTAATGCTTCAACCACTTGGTAGGCACGGCTCGGGGCTTCTTCGGTCCACTCTAAGTGATGGGCTTCGTCGACGACCAGCAGATCCCAATCGGCATCGAGGGCTTGGTCGAGACGTTTCTTTTTACGCAGCAATTCGAGGGAACAAATCACTAGCTGCTCGGTGTAGAAAGGGTTGTCGTGATCGGCAAAGGCCTCGACACAACGGTCTTCATCAAAGACTGAGAAGCGCAGGTTAAAGCGGCGTAGCATTTCCACTAACCACTGATGACGCAGGGTATCCGGCACAATAATCAACACCCGTTCGGCGCGGCCAGTGAGCAGTTGTTGATGGATAATCAGACCCGCTTCGATGGTTTTACCTAAACCCACTTCGTCAGCTAGCAATACACGCGGCGCATAACGACGACCCACTTCATGGGCAATCCACATCTGGTGGGGGATAAGACCGACGCGTGGACCTTGTAAGCCGAGTAAATCTGAGGTCGCCAATTGATGACGCAGTAACTGGCATTGATAACGAATACCGAAACGGTCGAGGCGATCAATCTGACCGGCAAACAGGCGATCCTGCGGTTTGTTAAAGCGAATATTGTGGTTTAACAGGGTCTCACGCAGGCTGGCTTTTTCGCCCGTTTCGCTGTGGATACCGTGGTAGACTACGAGGCCATCTTTTTCGGTGAGTTCTTCAACCGCGAGGCTCCAGCCTTCATGGCTTTCAACCGTATCGCCAGGGTTGTATATGACACGTGTCAGGGGGGCTTCGTTGCGCGAGAACATACGGTTCTCACCAGTCGCAGGGAATAACACTGTGACCATACGGCCTTCAACTTGTACGACTGTTCCTAAACCAAGCTCTGACTCGGTATCACTTATCCAACGTTGTCCTAAGGCAAACGGCATCTTAAATTCTCATCTCTGGGCGGACTCTAACAAAGGGCGCGTATGTTATATCAATACTAGGGATATTTGAATCGCCCTCTCACCCGTTAGAGCCTAATTCCCCACACACTAGATTACAAATTGAACAGTGAAGAAAATTCTCTATAGTGCTTCGATGATTTGTCATGCTACTGTCATATCGAGGGACCTACACTGCCCTCGAGTCACCGACTTAAACACGGGTTCATTCGGTTGGCATTCACAGAGAATGGTGCCAATATTAGTTTAAGCCGCTAGCCGTCTTTATTAATTAGAGGCTTGAACTTTAAGATCATTCTTTACCTCGCCAACTGACATAGGAGCCATATCCACTCACCGGGAAAGAGATGTAGCATAAAAACAATCGAGCACTCTGGAGGCGCCATGGAACAAGACGACAGAAAGTTGTTTGTACTGGATACCAATGTGTTACTACATGAACCTTTGGCGATCTATTCGTTTAAAGAGCACGATGTGGTCATTCCGATGACAGTGCTAGAAGAGCTAGACCAGATTAAAGATCGAAAGAGTGATGTGAGTCGGGATGCTAGGGTTGCCATACGGGCGCTGGAAGATACCCTAGGCGGTGATACAACACCGGAACAAATCATTAATGGTGTCCCTTTACCGAGTCGAGAAGGGCATGCCGATGCGATAGGGGCGCTGTCTATTTTCCCTGACCATCTTGTCGATTTTACCTTAGGCGCCCTGCCGGGGGATGGCAACGATAACCGCATTATCAATACCGCTCTGCACCTGCAAAACCTCCACCATCCACGTACCGTTGTGTTAGTGACCAAAGATATCAACATGCGTCTTAAGGCCAAGGGCGCGGGCATTCAATTGGTTGAGGATTATCGAACCGACCAGCTGATCGATGATATTCGTTTCCTCAGCAAGGGCTTTTATCAATTCGAAGGGAATTTCTGGGAGCATTTAAACAAGGTATCCACCGAGCGCCACGGTCGACATACGATTCACGAAGTCCCACTGAAAGATTTAGACAACGAACCCTTCTACATTAACCAGTATCTGATTGATACCGAATCTGATTTTTGTGGCCGCGTCACCGAGCGTAGCGATACCCATCTGCATATTTTGGATCTGGGCCGCGAGCGCTTAAAAAACCTCGAGGCGTGGGGAGTTAAACCCAAGAATGTTTACCAAGGCATGGCGTTGCAGGCGCTGCTCGATCCCGATATCGATCTGGTGATCTTAACCGGGCCAGCGGGTTGCGGTAAAACCTTACTGGCAATGGCGGCGGCGCTTGAGCTGGTGGTGGAGCGCAATCGCTACGATAAGGTGATTGTGACTCGTAATACGCCGGAAATTGCCGAGTCCATCGGCTTCTTACCCGGCACCGAAGAAGAGAAGATGATGCCATGGCTGGCGGCGATTACCGATACCTTAGAAGTGCTGCATAAGAATGATGTGAATCCGACCGGCAGTTTGAACTACATCATGGAGAAGGCGAATATCCAATTTAAGTCGATCAACTTTATGCGCGGCCGCTCGATCCAAAACTCCATCGTGCTCTTGGATGAATGTCAAAACCTGACGGCGTCGCAGATCAAAACCATGATCACTCGGATGGGAGAAGGCACAAAATTGATTTGTTGCGGTAACTTAGCGCAGATCGATTCGAATTATCTCACCGCGGTGACCTCGGGTTTAACCTACATCGTGGAACGTTTTAAAGACTTTGAAGGCAGCGCCAACCTGTACTTGAATGGGGTGGTACGTTCACGCTTGGCCGAATACGCCGAAGAACATCTCTAACTATTTACTTTATTGTTACAAAAGGTCTCACTCGTGGGACCTTTGTTTTTACGCATTTCTATGATTTTTCAATTAACTAATCATAGACTTTGACAGCCTTCGTACGGCAATTATTTGATGCGACTCGGGGTTTCTTCCTGCTAATATATGAAGCCATAAATGAACTCAGTCACTTTTGCCACCGATGGCTAAAATCAAGCGCTGCAATCAAGGGTAGTGGATGAAATCGAGTGAGCCGGATCTCCAGCTAAAATCGCCGATCCAAAAGAATTATAACCGTGCTGTTTTTTATACTTATATCGGCGTGATTGTCCTGTCGTTGCTGACGGCGTGGATGTTTTTCGATCGCCAGAAAACCCAGCAGATGGAGCAGCGCGAAGAGCAGGTTGAGCGTCACGTATTGCAAATCGACTTGCTGTTGGAGTCGAGCATCCGCGCGGTCAAGAGTCTGCGGGATGTGGCCGTGGATCACCTGCGCTTAGGTGAGCTAGTGCGTAAGGATCGTTTACCGCAATATGGCAAATTTAACGAGAGTGGTCAGTATTTTACCTTAGAGCCTAACTACGCAAAGGGCGGTAAACCTTTTACCAACATGGGGCGGATCACGGGCGCAGGCTCCCTCGATGGCCGCAGCGATAAGTTCTACCAAGAGCTGGAAATGCTGTTCGAGTTGTCGCTGTCTTTCCCCGTCGCCAAAGAAGCGGCACCTAAAGCCTCGGCGATTTATTATTTATCGCGCCAACGGATGATGTCCTACTTCCCGTGGACCAACGGTGACCAGCGTTTTAGGGACGAGCTGCTCAATAAGAAACAATTCCAATACGCCACCCCGGCGATGAACCCGCAGCGCAGTGTGTTTTGGAGTGAGGCCTACGTCGATTCGACGGGTAAAGGCTTGCTGACCACCTTAGGTGTGCCCGTTTATCTCGATGATGAGTTTATGGGTTCGATCAACCTCGATATGACCTTGGCCTCATTGGCGCGGCAAATTCGGGTGTACTTCAAAATGCCTGGGACTGTGATCCTGCTCGATCAGCAGAACAATATTTTGTCCCACAGCGACTTCGATGGCTCAGATATCAATCGGGTATATCACATCAGCCAGCGGATTCCGTCTGAGCTGCATTCGCTCCCCGAGTCCGAATTGTTCGATGCCCACGAAGGCATCATTCGCAACGGTTACTATATTCACTCGGTTGCGCTGCATAACGCGCCGTGGCGTTTGTTGTATCTGCAGAATGAAGACGACCTGTTCCAAGATTCGGTCGAAAAACTGCAGCTGACCTTTATCCTTGTAGTCATCGCCCTGTCGGTGCTGGTCACCATAGTGCACTGGCAAACGCGCCGCTCCTTCGTGAGCCCAGCATCGCGCCTGTTGTCGCACTTAGAGGGCTGTTCCCAAGAGCCGCGTAAACCGCCAGAAAAAATCACTCCGGGGTGGGAACCTTGGTTCCTGCTGGTCAGCCGGATTTTTGAGGAAAACAAGCAATACACCCATCATTTGGCCGAGCAGAATAAGCGACTCGACAAACTGGTGGCGCGCCGCACCGAGCGCTTGAAAGATGCGACCGAGCGCCGCGAGCGGGAATATGCGTTGTTGCGCTCCTTACTCGACTCAATCCCAGAAGCCATTGTCTTTAAAGATAAAGAAGGCAATTACCTCGGCTGTAACAAGGCCGCCGAGCGGATGCTGGGTTACACCGAAAGCGAGATGATTGGTCTGTCGTCGGAGGATTTAACCTCGCCGGAGATGGGCATTCGTATTCGCGCCGAGGATGAGCAGATCTTAAAAGATCGCACGCCGCTGCGTTATCAAGAGAAAGTCGAGTTAGCGGGCAAACCTGTATTGCTCGATACCCTTAAACTGCCTTTCTATAACCGCCGCGGTGAGCTGCAAGGTTTGATTGCCGTGTGGCGCGATGTGACGCGTGAGTACGAGTCCGCCGAGCAGTTACGCCTGTCGGAGGAGCGTTACCATTTAGCGATGGACGCGGTAGAAGACGGTCTGTGGGACTGGTATCTGGATTCGGAGCATATTATTTGCAACCCATCCTATTATTCGATGCTGGGCTATAAACCCAATGAATTCCCTGCGTTAGTGTCGGCTATCGACCAGCTGACGCATCCCGACGATAGAATTCGGGTCGAAGAATACCGTAATCAGTATCTGCAAAATCCCGTCGATGCCTATGAGATCGAGTTTAGGATTTTAGGCAAAAACGGCAGCTATCACTGGGTGCTTTCCCGCGGTCGGGTGGTGGAATTTACCGCCGATGGTCAGCCTAAGCGTATGGTCGGTACCCACAAGGACATCACGCGCCATAAGAGTAACGAAGTAGCACTGTTGGAGGCGAAGCAGGACGCAGAACTGGCGAACCTCTATAAGAGTGAGTTCTTGGCCAACATGAGCCACGAAATCCGCACGCCAATGAACGCCATTATCGGTATGTTGCAGTTAGCGCAGCGCACCTCGCTGACGGCACAGCAGAAGGATTACCTCGAAAAGGCCGGATTCTCGGCGCAGTCGTTACTGCGGATTATTAACGATATTCTCGACTTCTCTAAGATTGAGGCGGGTAAGTTAGAGCTGGAGCGGGTGCCATTCCCGCTGGATAAAGTGCTCGACCATGCCCTCGATCTCAATGCGCTTAAGGCGCAGGAACAAGGCGTTGAGTTATTACTGTATGCGCCAGTCACGGCAGGCCTCATTCTTAAGGGCGATCCGCTGCGTCTAGGCCAAGTGCTGATTAACTTATTATCGAACGCGGTGAAGTTTACCCAATCCGGTGAGATTGAACTGGGTTGCGAAGATGTGGGCGAGCGCGACCATCGAATTACCTTAAAATTCTGGGTGCGGGATACGGGGATTGGGATCAGTAAAGATCAGCAGGAAAAACTGTTCGATGCCTTTGCCCAGGCCGATGGTTCGACGACCCGTAAGTACGGTGGTACGGGATTAGGTTTATCGATCAGTAAGCATTTGGTCTCCATGATGGGCGGCAAGATGCAGGTGCAGAGTGAGTTAGGCGTTGGCAGTACCTTCAGCTTTACCATCAGCTTTGAAATTGCCGAAGAGGCCAAGGTTGAGCCATTAGTGGTGCCTGAAAAACTCAATAATTTACGCACACTTGTGGTGGATGATAACCCGACGGCGCTGCAAATTTATTCGGCATTGATGCGCGATTTCCACTTCGAGGTGGATACAGCCGCGAGCGGCGCCGAGGCGCTGTATAAGTTGTCGCGGGATTCTATCGATTTATTGTTACTCGATTGGATGATGCCAGAGATGGATGGTGGCGATGTGATCAGTGCCATCGATACCATGGTGGCCGAAGGCCGCATCGCGAAACGCCCCATTATCATCATGATGACCGCCTATGCGGCGGAACCTTTACAGCACGAAGTCGACAGTGCCAATGTGTTTGCCGTGTTGCAAAAGCCCTTTAAGGCATCGAGTCTGTTCGATGAGATCATCGCCGCCTTTGCCGATGAGCCAAGGCTTAATGTGGTGCAGCCTATTGATGAAGTGCCGGTAGAAGAGGGTGAACATACTGGGCTTGTGCTCTTGGTGGAAGATAACTTTATCAACCAACAGGTGGCGACTGAGCTACTAAAGAGCGCAGGATACGAAGTCGTTGTTGCAGGAAATGGCCAAATTGCCCTCGATATTATCGACTCTCGCCCCTTCGATGCGGTATTAATGGATATTCAAATGCCAGTGATGGACGGGTTAACCGCGGCGCGGGCACTGCGTGAACGCTTTAGTGCCGACGTGCTGCCTATTATCGCCATGACGGCCCATGCGATGTCGGGCGATCGAGAAAAGAGTCTCGCGGCTGGGATGAATGCCCATATTACTAAGCCGATAGTGCTAACGGAACTGTTTGAAACCTTATCGCATTGGATAAAACACAAGAATAATCATCATTAATTGTTTGCCCGGGGCCAATGATGGCCCCGCGTGGTTTAGATTTTGTGTAACATGACCACGTAGACAGCCTAATCAGGAGGAAAGATGAAACCCCATAGCCTAGCCCTCGCCATCCTACTCTTAGGTTTACCCGCGCTGAGCGTCGCCGCGGATCTGCCGAGCACTAAAGTCGTTAAGCAGAGCCAAGCCGCTAAGGGATTTCTTAATCTTTACTATGAGCCAAGCGAGGGAGAGTTATACCTCGAGGTGAGCCACTTAAATCAGCCTTTTTTATTGGTGACTAGCTTGCCTGAAGGGGTCGGTTCTAACGATATCGGTCTCGACCGTGGTCAATTAGGCCAAACCCGCATGGTGCAGTTTGAGCGCCAAGGTCCCTACATCCAACTTAAGCAACTTAATACCCAGTATCGCGCTAATACCCAAGACGCCGCCGAAAAGCGTGCCGTGGATGAGGCCTTTGCCGATTCGGTATTGTGGCAGGGTAAGTTACTCGATGGTAAGCCGGATATGGTAGCGATCAGCGAGTTGGTACTCAACGATCTGCATGGCGTCGCAGATGCTCTCCTGCATCGCGGACAAGGGAATTATCGCCTCGATTTAACCCGCTCGGCGATTTTACCCGCCGGGGTGAAATCCTTTGAAAAGAATAGTGATGTGGATGTGCAGCTTACCTTCAAAGCCGATGCGGCGGGTGAGCAAGTGGCTAAGGTCACGCCCGATGGCACCTTAATGTCGGTGCGCATGCGCTACTCCTTTGTCGAACTGCCCGAGGAGGGCTATCAACCCCGCACTTATCATCCTATGAGTGGCTATTTATCCGATGAGTATCGCGACTATGCCACGCCGTTTTCGGCGCCATTGGTGCAGCGGTTTATTTTGCGTCACCGTCTGCAAAAGGTGAATCCTGGCCCTGCACCGAGCGAAGTAGTCAAGCCCATCACCTATTACCTCGACCCAGGTGTGCCTGAGCCTATCCGTTCGGCGCTACTCGATGGTGTACGCTGGTGGGAAACGGCCTTCACCCAAGCGGGATTTATCAACGGCTTTAAGGTTGAACTCTTGCCGCCCGATGCCGATCCGCAGGATATTCGCTACAACATGATCCAGTGGGTACACCGTGCCACGCGCGGATGGTCCTACGGCGCGGCGCTAACCGATCCGCGTACCGGCGAAATCATCAAAGGCCAAGTGACCTTAGGTAGCTTGCGGGTGCGCCAAGATTACTTGATTGCCAAAGGCTTAACTGCGGGCTGGCGTGATAGAAGCGCCGCTGAGCAAGCGGCTAATGACTTAGCCTTAGCGCGTATTCGGCAACTTGCCGCCCATGAGGTCGGCCATACCTTAGGCTTAGATCATAACTTTGCCGCATCGACAAATCAGGATGCCTCAGTGATGGATTATCCCCATCCTAAGATCCTGCTGAAAGGCAATGACATTGATATATCTGCACCTTATGGCGTAGGTGTCGGGCCATGGGATAACTTTGCTATCGCTTACGGCTATAGCGATGAAGGCGATGCAATGGCCCAGCAGGCGCTGCAAAATCAGTTGTTGGCCGAAGTGGCTCGAAAAGGGCTGCGTTATATTGGCGAAGCCGATTCGCGCCAAGCGGATGCCAGCCAAGTCTATGCGAGTTTGTGGGACAGCGGTGACGACCCTATCGCGCAACTGCTCGATTTAAATCGGATTCGCACTAAGGCCATCGAAGGTTTTAGCAGCACGGCACTGTTGCCGGGCGAGCCACTGGGTGAATTAGCCGATGCCTTTGTGCCTATCTATTTGCTTAACCGTTATCAAATCGATGCGGTCACTAAGTTTATTGGTGGCACTGACTATAACTATCTGTCCATCGGTGAGGGTAGTCGCTGGAGCTACATAGCGCCGCAGTTACAATTGTCGGCCCTCGATGCGCTGCTGGGCACCTTAGATGCGGCCAGTTTAACGGTTCCGCAAACCTTGCTCGATACGCTGGTGCCTAAAGCGGGCAATTATCAAGCGACGCGGGAGTCCTTCGAGTCAGGGCTTGGGGTGGTGAGCGATCCCCTCGGCATGGCGGAAGTGTTAGCGCGCCATACTGTGGGTCAGTTATTAATGCCACAGCGCTTAAATCGCGTCAGCCAAGGGGCAATGGCAGATAATGAACAGCTCTCGGTTGAAACTTTACTCAATAAGTTGTTTGCCGCGACCCTTTATCAAGAAGATAAGCTCGCTCTGATTGAAGGTGTGTGGATGCGGGTAAATGCGGTGGTGATTGATGAACTCTTGTCTGCGTATCACAATCCGCAAACCTCAGCAGAGGTGAAGGCGGCAATTTACGAGCGCGCCCAATTCGTGATTAAACAGCTTAAAGCCAAAGCGAATCGGGCGAATGCTAAGGTGGCCTCCCACTACACTTGGTTGCAACAGGGGCTGAGTGCAGGACTCACGGATGCCAACAGCAAACTGATTCCAAAACCCTTGAGATTGCCGCCAGGTTCACCTATCTAAGTTTGGTTTTCAGCATCATAGGCGCTAACGAGGTGATTCGTTATGCGCCTATTTCTTTTGGGTTTCTAGGATAAAAATGTTCGGCTTTACGCTCAATATGGGTAAAGCGGCGAGTATTTTTATAGGGCAGTTTCATAAAGCCCGAGACCCCATGGCCTTGAATTTTACCAACATAATGCAAAATGCGGTCGAGGCTGGCGCGAAACGCCGCCTGTTTACGTGGATTGAGCAGTTTTAAGTAGCTGTGGATCTTTAAGTGATTCGGCAGCGCCTCGAAAATGATGCAGCCCGTGTGGTGGATTTGGTTGATACGCGCCAATTCCTCCATGATTTCACTCGGTAATTCGAGATTCTCATCCGGATCCTTACCGTCTTCAAAGTAAGAGTGCAGCCGAGATTTATCTTCGAGGGTCGGCACATCTCCGACTTCGAAGGGCAGTTGGAGATCGGCGCTGGCGACAAAGGGTTCACTGGTGTTTTCGCGCTCGATATGCAGCGTGTCCCTAGCGTTAAAGAAGCAGGCCTTAAACACCCCGATACGCTTAATTCCCCGCGCGAGCGTGACCATATTATTGACGGCGATGATAAGCGCACTCTTTTGTTTAGCATCGTAGATGGCGAGGTTGGAGTCGATAAACACGCCTGTTTCCTGCCAATGAATGGCAAGGCCGCCCACGATAGGGTATTGACCGAGGCGACCCACGGCGGCGATAAAGCCCTTTTCGGTATCGCCCATGCCGGCTAAGAAGTTGCGATAGTATTTTTCGAGCTGAATGTCATCCATCTTAGCGATGGGATCCTGCGCGTTATGTTCCTTTAAAAAGGATTTACGCGAGCTGTAACTGACGGTTTCGACATCTTTTTCACGGGATTGTACCCAGACGGGGATTTCACCCAGCAGTTCGGTTTTGGGCAGCTCGGGTAAGTGTATTCTATGGCTGTGGCGCATGCTTTTGAGAAAATAATCCCCCGCCAGATTGCGCTGCACGGCATCACTACTCAGCATGCCTTCCAAGGTGCGCGCCAACTCCATGGGTAAGCCTATGCTGGTGGGCGGGATCACCTGTGCGCCGAAGCGACTTGCCTGTCCTGAGGCCAAGGCATACAAGGTCGCTGCTACGCCTTGCTCGTCGAAACGCGGGCTGGAGAGCGCGCCATTTAGCTGTTCTTCACCGATAAAATACACGTCACCCATGCGGGCGTTAGTGTGCTGTTGATCGCTCGACATCAGCGTCATCACATTGTCTTCGACGGCCTTGTTATATTCATCCCGTTGCGCAAATACCGCCGAGCCCCAGTCGATTAAGGATAAATGTTGGCTTTCAATATCATAGACAAGGTTTGAGGGCTTAATGTCGCCATGCACTAAGGGTTTGCCCGTTCGCAGATAGTAGAGAATATCGGCCAGTTGGCGGGCAATGCTCATTACCATGGCGGGGGGCAGGGCGCCTAAGCGGCGGCAAAGCTGTTCGAGATCTTCGCCCTTAGCACGCTCCATCACTAAGATCCCTTGTTTGCCGACCCGCTCAAATTTGATCGCTCCCGGAATGTTGGGGTGTTTGAGTAAGGACAGCATAAAGGCTTCCTCCTCTAAGCGGTCTTGAATATGCTGCGGCAGATTAATTCTTGAGAATTTAAACACATGGGCTTCATCGGCCTGATTAATCCCCGCAAACACAAAGCCGTAAGCCCCCTTACCGATAAACTCAATGTCGCGATAACCCAACTTACTTAACTGTTGTTTACATAAACGGATCCACGCCTTGTGCTTACGGGCATCATTGGCTTTGAGCAAGTAAATGGATTGCTCTTCGGAAATGTAAAAATGTTGTAATTGGGGTGTTTGCAATGCGCGACTCCTTGTTTTGGTTATTTAAACAGTAAGCGAGGCTGATAAGCAAATCGGCTTAGGATGCTGTGACTGCTGCTGCCTGCGATAAACTTGTGATTTTTAGGACTTACCTATCCCATCATTTCGTCGCTGACTTTGATTTATATCAAGTTAAATCGTATGGAGTCTAGGTAATCTTAAGCACATTGGATGGGATACATTTTTGTTAAATTTCCCGTGGACAAAGTGGATGAAAGGAGGGCATATGCCCGCCCAAGATAAGGCTTTATTGATCGAGTTATTAGAGTTTCCGCGTAAGCGAATTTTGCAGTCAATGGAGGTGACCCATTGTCCACATGCGGTATTTTTTAATGATCGCGATGAGCAGTGTCTCACTTGCCACCAGGGCATGGAATGTATTTGGATGAACCAGAACGATGAGCTGGTGGCCGTCGAGCAAAAATCCGTCGCCGAGCTTAAGCAGCAGTTGCTGATCGCCGTTGACTTTATCGACTCATCCCTAAGCCCGCATCATTTATCGCGCCGCCAATGCCAGTGTGAGAATTGCGTTTGGCTCCGCCGGGTACAAACGGCACTGGCTTAGTCATTAACTGTTTACATCTCTATGATTAACATACGGTATCTGAGATTTTGCATCCACCCGTGAATGCCATTAGAGTAAGGATAACTTTAGTCATTTGAGATATACCTATGGAACCCGGTTTTTGGCATGAGAAGTGGCAGCAACAGCTGATTGGTTTTCACCAGCAAGATATCAATCCCTTTCTCGTAAAGTATTGGCATACCTTGGCATTACCCGCCGAGGCTCAAGTCTTCGTTCCCCTGTGTGGTAAATCTTTAGATATGTGCTTTTTAGCCGAGCAGGGGCATCAAGTGATTGGTTGTGAGTTAAATGAACTCGCAGTGCAGCAGTTTTTCGAAGATAACCAATTACCTATGCAGCAAAGTGCGCTGGGCGAGCATCAGCATTACCACACCGAGCAGGTTAGTTTATATCAAGGGGATATCTTCACTTTACCCCAGTCGATTACGGCCAAGGTAAGTGGTTTTTATGATCGCGCGGCCTTGATTGCTTGGCCTGAGAGTATGCGGGCGCAATACGCCAAGCAATTAGCGCAGTTATTGCCTTCGGGCAGTGTGGGTTTATTGGTGACTTTAGATTACCCGCAGGACACTTTAAGTGGGCCGCCTTTTGCGGTGTCGCCAACTTGGGTCGAAACACATTTAAGTGACGATTTTGAAATCCAGCTCTTGGATTGTCAGGACGTGCTTGCGGACAATCCGAGGTTCGTTAAGAAAGAAGTCCCTTGGCTGAATGAAGCCGCGTATTTATTAACACGCAGATAATTCGCCAGTAAAGATATGCATCCCATTGAACTCAAAGAATTAATGCTTTGGGGGACGTGGGATGTGTCATTAAGGGGTCATACAATTATCGCAAAATAGGCATCTGCGCTGAGATTTGCGACAGCCCCTTTAAGGCGATGGCATCGCTCAAGGAACAAGCATTGAAATACAGGTTTAGTTTGACAGAAAAGGAGCTGGAGGCTCGAAGTTAAGCCACTTCGTAGTAATTAGGTTCAATTTCTAATTGGTTCTGAATAATTTGTACGGCCATTCTTGCGCACTTGCCGCATTGATCGGCAACGCCTAAACGCTTTTTAACGTCAGCAAGGCTAGAGTCACCCTGACTTACCGCGTTTTTGATTTGCGTATCTGTGATGGCATGGCAGAGACAAACGTACATTTTTTGGACTCCAAAACGAATTGAGCTAATTCTAAATGAAAACGCTTATCAAATGCAATCCTAGTAGTAAACTTGTTGTGCTGGTTTCCTGTTTTGTTACACATCGCACATTTTCTAGTCTATGCTCAGTGCTCAGAAGACAAGAAAAAGAGGGATGATTTAGCGATTACGGGTCATTGGACGCGATCAAGGATGGATAACTCATGGACGATGGAATAATAAACTTACAATAGATCCAAGGGTTATCATGAGAAAGAATTTGCCAGTGACACAGCGGGAATATGACTATCCAGCGGATTGGATTTTACTGTCTACGACGGACACTAAGAGTCATATCACCTACGCCAATCCATCGTTTTGCACCGTGGCGGGATACGAGCTGAGTGCCATGTTGGGACAACCCCATAATATGGTGCGCCATCCCGATATGCCTCCCCAAGCATTTGAAGATCTTTGGAAAACCATCCGTAAAGGCGAGCCTTGGAAAGGCATAGTCAAAAATCGCTGCGCCAATGGCGACCATTATTGGGTCGATGCTTATGTGTCGCCAATTATGGTTAATGGTCAGGTGGCCGAATTTCAATCGGTACGCACTAAACCCAGCCGTGACCAGATCAACAGAGCAGAAGCTGCCTACGCCGAATTGAATAAAAGCGGTAATGTTAAAGCGTTAAAACGCACCTTAGAGATGCCGACTAAGTTGATGCTACTCGCCTTAGTCGCTCTGTTGCCCATGTTGTATTTGGCGTTGCAGATTGGGGTGGTGGGATTTGTGGCGCTTGCCATCAGTGCCCTCGTGCTGTTTATCGGCGGTAATCTGATCTTAGGGCGTTATCGGGCGCTGGTTGCTAAGGCGAAGAAAATTTACGATAACCCTTTGATGGCACATATCTATACGGGGCAATCCGACGATTTAGGCGCTGTCGATCTGGCGCTGCAAATGCAAACCTCGGAGTTAAAGTCCGTGTTGGGCCGCGCCCGCGACTCCTGCGATAAAGTGAGTAAGCAAGCCAAGATTTCTGCGGCGAAAGGCGAAGAAATTCAAGGAACAAGTCAGTCACAACTCGCTGAGATTGAACAGGTTGCCACGGCTATGCAACAGATGACGGCGACGCTTGGGGATATGTCCTCAAACTGCGCCGATGCGGCGAATGCTTCGCAAATGGCGTCGCAGCAGACAATCAACGGCGATAAAACCGTCGTCACCACCATTCAGTCGATTCAGACCATGGCGCAGCAGTTACAGGAAACCTCACAGGTGATCACTGAGTTAGAAGGGCATAGCCGAGACATAGGCACAGTGCTGGATGTGATCCAAGGCATTGCCGAGCAAACGAATTTATTGGCGCTGAACGCGGCGATTGAAGCGGCGCGGGCGGGGGAACAAGGACGAGGCTTTGCCGTGGTTGCCGATGAAGTGCGGGCATTAGCGCAGCGCACCCATGATGCCACCAAAGAAATCCACACAATGATCAATCTGTTGCAGCAGGGTACTCACAAGGCCGTGCGCAGTATGCAGGAGGGCGTTGATGCGGCTGGCGAATGTATTACCACGGCGGATCTTGCGGGCGCGGCGCTGCGTACCATACGTGAAGCTATCACTACCATCACGGATATGACCCACCATATTGCCAGTGCGGTGGAGGAGCAATCGAGCGTGGCGAACGAAATGAATCGCAGCGTAGTGAATGTGTCGCAATTTACCCATTCCAGCCATCAACTCGGTTGCGAAATGGTGAGTCTCAACGATGAAGTGATAGGTGAAATGGACTCCCATACTGTGTTGGTTGGGCAGTTTTTAAAGCGCAGTTTTAAAGTCTAACTTTTATCGCAAGAATCCTTAATCAAAAGGCAATCAGCAGTCTGATTGCCTTTTGTTTTTTTCCTGCGAGAGTTGGGATTTACCGCTTTTCATTCAACCGCCAAACTCGCCCCTAAATTAATAACCCTGAGTAAAATTGACCTGATTTTGCAGTGGCTCGGCTGCAATATAGCGGCGATAGTTGTCGCTAAAAATACGCACGATTTGTTCAGGATGACTCGGCGCCGAGATATGGGGCGTGATGATGGCGTTGGGTCTTTCCCAAATAGGATGACTCGCAGGGAGTGGCTCCTGCGTGAACACATCGAGAACGGCATGCTGTTCAGGACGCGCAATCAACTGGGTATTGAGGGCATCGAGGTCGAGCACGTCACCACGGCCCACATTCATTAAAATGGCATCGGCTTTGAGCGTGGCGAGCATGTCTGCATTTAGCAGCAAACGTGTCTCTGGGGTGCTGGGCAGTAAATTGGTTACCACATCGCTTTGGCTTAAGCATTGCCCGAGCTGCGAGAGCGGCTGGATCGCATCAAAGCCTTCGACTTCACGGCCGCTGCGGTTTATTCCAGTAACATGCATGCCAAAGTGCTTAGCTGTCTTGGCCACATGCTGGGCGATAGAACCTGTGCCTAATAGCAATAATCGCATCCTTTGCAAGCTGCTGCGCGTGGTACTTTGCACTTGCCAAGATTTTTGCCGCTGCTGCGCTTGGTAGAACTGGTGTCCTCGCACGTGGGCAAGTAGATAACCAAACAAATACTCACTCATTAAGGGGCCGAAAATGCCTTTAATGTTAGTGAGTTGATAATCCTTCCTTGCTCTTGGGCCCATCAGGGCATCAATGCCTGCAAAACTGGATTGCAGCCATTTTAGCTGTTTGGCATGGGGCACCAGCGGTGCGGCAAGCTTAGGTTCGGCAAGCCAAATATTGGCCTGTGCAATATTTGCGGGATTATCATCGAGCAACTCAAGCCCTGGTAACTGCTGCGCCTCAATGAGCTGGCGATACTGCTCATTCGCCTTGGTCAGTAAGAGTAACTTGTGCCCCATGTCGTCTCCCTTTATGCTTGGTTGTCGTTATTTTTCAATACGCTGCTGTAGTTGTTTTGATTTTGCAGCGTCATTTTAGGTTGAGTGATTATGTTTGATCAGTTAGTCGCCATTATTGGCCATTTAGGAAATATGCTTCGCCCTTGGTCCTTCGATATCGCCACGGCCATGGTTGTGTGTTTGATTTTAGTGTTTTCAGCCGATGTGAATCGTATCCTCAGACGGCATTTACTTGGGCATTCGTTTATCCTGCGAACCTTTGTTTTTATTATTGTTAATGCCTTTGGCTATGGGCTGCTGATCGTTAAAGCTACGCCTTGGGTGGCAAGGCAAATCGTTGCTATGCCATCCCATTGGATGTTTTTGCTGATCGTCGCCATGTTCATTTTTATCGGTTATTGGGCGCAGCGAAATAGCCAAGCCTAAGCCGCTAAATCCACGCCATGGGGTTATTCGAAGTAGCCGCAATAATCCGTATTGCTGGGTTGTAACAGCGCCTGCATGGCACGGTCGGGGTAATTGCTAAAGATACCATCGACCCCTAACTGCTTAAGGGCATGGATATCATCACCATGATCGACAGTGTAAACATACACCTTAGCGCCCCTCTGGTGGGCGTCATCCACTAGGGACTTGCTGATAAAACTCACGTCTAAATGCAGGGAATAGGCGGCTAACTCGCTCACCACCGCCGCACCATCGAGGGGAATACTGGCAAGCAAGGGGGCCACTAATGCCTGTGGCAACGCCTGTTTGACTTGCTTTAAATAGGGATGATTGAAGGATGAGATCAGCAATTGCTCGGCGCTGAATCCCAGCTCGGCAATCGCCTTAGGATAAAGATCGAGTAGCGGCGCTACCGTATTTACCCCTTTTAGTTCGATGTTGATTGTGGCGCGGCCAGCAACCAGTTCTAGCACTTGCCAGAGTGTGGGAATAGGCTCACCTTTGACTGTGACCTTGCCCAAATACTCTTTGTTAACTAAATGGATGATACCTTGGCCCGAGCTCTTACTGTCGAGTCTGCGGTCGTGAAATACCACTAACTCCCCTTCGACATTATGCACATCCAGCTCAATGGCTGTGGCACCTAACTCTATGGCTTTGGCCATGGCGGCTAAGGTATTTTCCGCCACATAACCGCTGGCACCACGGTGAGCAAAAATAAGCATCTGATTTTCGTCCTATTAACTGCGGATTATGCCGACCTGATCGCGATTCTGGCCATTTTTAAGATGGATTTCCATTTGCGGATAGGCGAGTTCTAAGTTGTTTTCTTTCAGTTTACGGGTGATGCGTTTATGCAGATCGTGGCGTAGCGGCCAACGGGCCGACATCTCTTTTGCATAGGCACGAACTTCGTAATCTTGGGTATGTTTGCCAAAGCCTGCAAACCAGACTTCAGGCTCTGGATTCGGCAGCGCATCTTCGCATTCCTGCACCGCTTGATACAGGGTCGCCTCGACTTTGGCCGGATCGGAGTCGCGGGCAACCGACACATGCACTATTACCCGCGTGATGGGGTCTGATAGTGACCAGTTAATCAATTGCTCGGTAATAAAGGCCTTGTTAGGAATGATAATTTCCTTTCTGTCCCAGTCGATAATGGTGGTGGCGCGGATCTGGATTTTACTCACGGTTCCCGTCAGATCGCGGATCGTCACCGTATCGCCAATCCGCACTGGCTTTTCAAACAGGATAATCAGGCCCGAGATAAAGTTGGCAAAAATCTCCTGCAAACCAAAACCTAGACCCAATGACAAGGCGGCAATCAACCACTGCAGTTTTGACCATTCCATCCCTAGATTCGAAAAACCAATCAGCAGGCCTAAAAACACCACTAAATAACGGCTTACCGTGGTGATGGCAAAGCCGGTGCCGGGTGTCAGGTCGAGCCGTTGTAGGATCATCAGCTCGAGCAGACCGGGTAAATTGGTCGCAATCATCAGTGAGAAGCCAACAATAACTAAGCCCAATAACAGCGATTTCATGGTGATAGGCAGCTGCTGCTCGACACCATTGACGCTGGTATTTGTCGTCCAGAGGGTGATGCCATCCAAGAAGGAAAATAGCGCCGTATGAGTTTGCGTCCACAGGCCAATCAAGCTCGCAAAAAACGCCAATAGCAATAGGGAGCGCACTAAGCCGAGTGACTGACTCGAAATGGTTTCGAGGTCGACGACTGGCTCTTCGTAGGTATCTAGGCCATCGCTAGAAACATGGTGAGTCTCGCCCTTTTCCCGCTGCGCTAACCGTTCAGCACGTTTGGCCTTGGCGCGATCGAAGGCAATACGGCGGCGCTCGATCAGCATCCAACGCTTAATTAATTGATAAAGCAGTAAGAAACTTAATCCCAATACGATGGATAGCTGTAACTGCAACAGCATTTGGAAGGCGGTGAAGTAGTAACCCCTGAAGGCGAGCCCGGCACTGAGCAGGGGCACAGAGATCAATAGCGCCCAGAGCATTTTTTGCAGCAGTCGTTTGTTTTTGCCATCCTTTTGAGTGTCGCTATTTTGGCGGCTTAGCACCAAGATATCCTTGTATAACAAGAATAACACCACGCAAAAACAGATAAATGCGCCACGGCCAATGCTATTGCGGATAAGTGAGGCATCGAGTATTTCGGTAAAACCCATAATGCCGAGCAGGGGGCTGGCGATAAACACAAAGTGTTTAAGTCTGAGCTGGCCTGCCTGAATCAGTTTTGAGGGCCGCTTAAAGTGGCCAACCAAGACCCCTTTGTCGAGGGCGAGGATAAATATCAATCGATACAATAGGTAAACTAATCCTATCGCTAAAATCCCCATGCCGACGGCCTGCACAAAGTTGCGTTCGGATTGATAGAAAATCCATCCCGCCGCCACTATGGGGAGCGGTTTGATCAGGGCATAACCAAGGCTCAGGACTAAGGATTTGAAGGTGTAGATAAATTTATCCTGAGTCACGTTGCCAACATAAGTGGCATAGTGACCCAGCAACCGATTGAATTTAGGTTTTATTAAATCTTGGATCACTAAACAGAGCACTAACAGAATGATCCACCATGACCAATAGTCATTTTGCTCCTGCCAGGCTTTACTCAATTGTCCCCACTGCGCCTCTTGTACTAACCACAAAGCGCTGCGTTGAACGTCAGTGAGCCAAAGCTTGTTAATGCTCGCAGCATTCGGGACCCAAAACAGATGCTCGTTGAGGGTATTCTTTAATATAAGATGTTGCTGGCTAAGTTGCTGATAATTTACTTTAAGTTTGCCGAGTTCACTTAAATATTGATCGTAACTCTGCATCAGCTGCGTTAGTAGCACTTGCTGTGAGCGCAGCAGTTTAATCTGTCCCTCGTTGTAGAGGTTGGTTTGCTCTAACTCTTGCTCGTTAAGTGCCTGTTGTTGCTCGAGGTGGTACCTATCGAGGCGAGCATCGGCGATCAGCGTTTGTAGCTTCTCATGGTTTGGCGGCTTAGGCAGAGATTGCAGCATCTGCAAAAAACGCTCGCCAAACGCGGAGTTCATTTTGACCCAAGTGATTTGCTCTTGGATATTTGCGAGTTGCTTGGCTTGGGATTGATATTGCAGCTCGGCCTGTTCTTGCTGCTCAACCACGTTATTGATTTGCAAGGTTAAGGTTTGCAGTTTTTGGCCGTAGATCTGATTGGTATCGGCAATATTACGGGTCACTGGATCCACAACCTTGGCGGTATCCACTAAATTCTTCGCCAGGGTTGCATCGGTTTGTTGTTGACGCTGTTTATTCATCGCCTTATTGATGGTTTCAATAAAGGCTTCCTGTTGGCTCAACTGTTGGCGAACCAACTGTAACTGCAGCTGGGTGAGTTCGATACGCTTTTGGCTGCTGGCCAGCTCGGCCTCATTGGTGGCGAGGCTTTGCTCGAAGAAAATCCGCTGGGTTTGCTGTAGCTCGCCCGTTGGCGTATCCAGTGGGGCCAAGTCGGTTTTCTTATTTTGCAGCACATTTTGTCTTGCGTTGGCGATGACGGAGGGCAGCAAATTATGGCGCTGTAAGAGTTCGCTAACTTGGCTGCCAAGAGCGGTTTCGCTCTCTTTTAATTCCGACAGTCGTAAATAAGCCATCGAGGCTTGCTGGTTAAGATCTGTGGCTTTATCCAGCTTTAAGGGCTTGGCGGCTTCTTTTAAGCCGTGGTCGATGACCTTTTTGTTTTCTTCAAAATCCAGCTGCGCCTGCTGAAAACTGCTCGCATTCGCCGCCAGTCTGTCGATGTTGTTTTTAAGCTCTGCAATTTGATCGTCAATGCTAATATTTTGTTGCTGATTTTGGTTGTTTAGACCAAGGCGCTTGTCCAATTGCAAGGGCGAATTGGCATGGAGAGAAAAAGACAAAAAAGCAATAACGAACAATAAAATACGTGGCATATAAGCAAAAGCAATTAGGGGCGAAAGACGCACTCATCTTAGCCAAATTGGGCCAAGATTGGTATGTTTCAGACGTTCTTTTTTCGCCGTTGTGACTGGTGCGATTGATGGGTTTCGAAGATGGCGGTGGCGACTATGATGGTTCCGCCTATCAGAGTATTGAGATTCAACGCTTCGCCTAAGATCACTAATGCCAACATGGCTCCGTAGAAGGGTTGTAGGCAGGAGACTAACCCCACGGTTTTAGCGCTTAATTGGCGTAATGCCGAGGTGAATAAGGCATGGGGCGCGGCGGTAAACACCACTCCGAGCAGCACTATCAGGCCCCAGGTCTCGAGGGAGATAGTCCGTAACTCGGTTTGATGCCAAGGCATAAGAAAAACTGCCGCCACTAAGGTCTGATAAAACATGGCATGGGGGCCACTATATTGGGAAAAATAGCGCTTTTGCAGTAAGTTACGGGCGGTAAATAGCATCGCCGAGACAATCCCGACCGCAATCCCTAGGGTTGTATCGTTGCCAAGATTAGCTTCGGGGATCAATAGCACCACGCCTATCAGCACTAAAACACCGCTGATAATGTCCATCAGCTTGATTTTATTGCCTGTTAATAACGGCTCGGCAATGACTGTCATCACCGGATAGGTGAAGAAGGCAATCATACCTATGGCGACCGATGAGAGTTGCATCGCGGCAAAGTAGGTGACCCAGTGCAAGCTGACTACCACGCCTAAGCCGATAGCGACCAGATAATCCTGTTTGCTGGCAAGGCTTAAATATTTACCGCGGAATTTGATGAGTAATGCCAACACCAAGGCCGCGACCACACACCGTAAGAAGGTGATATCGAGTGCGCTTAAGGGAATTAACTTTGAAAACAAAGCTGTGCCGCCAAACATCAGCACAGCTAAATGTAATTCGATTAATCCCGAAGGTTTACTGGTCTGGCTCAATTGGGTCGCCGTAGTTAGTCGGCTGACGCCTGATTTTTCAGATTAGCAAAGGCTTGACCCATACGAGTTACTGCTTCAGGCTCAACGCCTTCGGCGAAGGTGTCGATAGCATCTTTAGCAAACAGCATGACGACGGTACTGCCAAGCTTGAAGCGACCCATTTCTTCACCTTTATCTAAGGTAATGGCGTCTGGACCTACTGTTGGATATTCCCATGTGAACACTTGCTTACCTGTTGGCGGCGTAATAGTGCCTGCCCACACGGTTTCGATACTGGCCACAATGGTCGCACCCACTAATACCATAGCTAGCGGGCCAAGCTCGGTTTCAAAAATCGCCACAACACGTTCGTTGCGAGCAAACAGGCCTGGCACATGGCGCGCCGTTAAGGGATTAACGGAAAACAACTCGCCCGGTACATAGGTCATTTTCGACAGTGTGCCCTTAATCGGCATGTGGATGCGGTGATAATCCTTGGGAGCCAGATAAATCGTCGCAAAATCGCCACCTTCGAAGCGTTTGGCATCTTCGGCTTGGTCGCCCAGCAAAGTGAGTGAAGAATAGTGATGGCCTTTAGCTTGGAAAATACGGCCATCCTTGATGGGGCCAAGTTGGCTGACGGCGCCATCAACGGGATGCACCATGATATTGGCCGCAGTATTAATTGGGCGAATACCTGGCTTTAGTGCGCGGGTAAAAAAGTCGTTGAAGCTTTTATAGGCTTCGGGTTCGCTCTGAGCCGCTTCGCTCATATCGATTTTATATTGCTTGATAAACCATTTAATCGCGGCAGTCGTTAATGCGCCAGCTTCGGAAGCGGCAAGTTTACCGACTAAGCGAGATAACAGGTGCTTTGGCAGCATGTACTGCAGCGCAATTTTAACTTTATCCAATTTATGTTCCTTTCCTTTATGTTGCTCAACTTAGGTTGAGACTTGTTTTACGTTAATTTTATGCGAGGCGATGGCGTTAGTTATTCATCGCTTTGGGCGCGAAAATGCCGTGCGTGGCGCTGCTCATCAAGGCTTGCGATAATACGATGGTAGTTATTAAAGCGATCTTCGCTAATTTTACCCGCATCGACAGCGGCTTTTAAGGCACAACCTGGGTCATCGCCATGCTTACAATCGCGGAATTTGCAGCCACCTAAAAAGTCTCTAAATTCGATAAAACACCAACCGACACGTTGGGCGGGTAAGTGCCAGAGGGCAAATTCGCGCACACCGGGGGAATCGATTAAATCACCACCGCTGGGTAAATGCAGCAATTTAGCCGTGGTGGTCGTGTGTTGACCCAGCCCCGAGTTGTCGGAGACATCGCCTACCAATAATTCGGCTTCGGGCAGTAAGGCATTGACCAGTGAAGATTTGCCTACACCGGACTGGCCAGCAAATACGCTCACCTTATCTTTCAGCAGGGCTTTAATGGTATCTAAACCCTCGCCTAATTTACTGCTGACCTTATACACGGGATAACCGATATCTTCGTAACGCTTTAAGGCGGCTTCGATGGCGGGGGCTTCTTCTGGCGTTAGCAGATCAATTTTATTCAAAATGATGATCGGCGGAATATCCGTGTCTTCGGCTGCCACTAAGTAGCGGTCGATAATCTGGGTGGTAAAGCTAGGCAGCACGGACGACACAATCAAAATTTGGTCGATATTCGAGGCGATAATTTTCACGCCATCGTATAAGTCGGGACGCGAGAGGGAAGAGCGTCTTGGGTGTACTGCTTCTACAATTCCGGCAATGCCACTGTTGGCTTGGGTTTCAATGGCGAGGCGTACAATCACTTTATCGCCGGTGACTAAGCTTTTAATGGTGCGGCGAATATTGCAGCGCACGATTTGGCCATCTTCGGTTTCAATATCGGCATGTTGGCCAAAGCGGGAGATCACGGTTCCGCTCTGTTCTGGGCCGAGTGAGCTATCCTGTAACTCAGGCGCATTTTTATCACCATTGTCACGATTGAGGCGTTTCTCGTGATTGGCGCGCATACGGCGTAATTGGCCTTGGCTTAGGGGTTTCTTTTTACTCACTGATTTGTCTTCGTCAATTAGATGATTTTTTGTGTCTGAAAAAAGCAGTATGATACACGCTCTTGAATAAAAAAGCCTGAATTTAGGCTAACTGACATGATAAGGCTGAATTATGGCGGCGGACGCGAATAATCTCATTTGGATCGATCTCGAAATGACAGGGTTAGAACCCGATGTCGATAGAGTCATTGAAATTGCTACCTTAGTAACAGACCAAGAACTCAATATTATCGGTCAGGGGCCTGTGATTGCTATTCATCAATCGGATGATGTGCTGGCGGCCATGGATGATTGGAACCAAAAACACCACGGTGAATCGGGTCTGATCGATAGAGTGCGTGCTAGCCAAGTGAATGAAGCACAGGCCGTTGCACAAACCATCGCATTTTTAGAGCAATATGTACCTAAGGGCGCCTCACCTATGTGTGGTAACAGCGTGGGCCAGGACCGTCGTTTCTTAAATCGTTATATGCGTGAACTGGAGGACTACTTCCATTATCGCAATCTCGATGTGAGCACGGTAAAAGAGTTAGTGAAGCGTTGGAGTCCTGAAACCATGGCGGGTTTCAAAAAGCAAAATACCCACCAAGCGCTGCAAGATATCCAAGAGTCGATCGCGGAATTACAGTATTACCGCAGCAAAGTATTTAAAATTTGACCGATCAGCAGATAAATCTGCAAGAAGGGGTTGCAGCCGCATAAATTTTTCATATAATGCGGCCTCAACTTTTTGATGCGGACACGAAGCGCTGCTCATATAAGTGATTTAAGTGATTGCGACATTAGCTCAGTTGATAAAGGTTAGGAGACGATACCTTTATGAATGTTGAAGGCAAATGTGGCAGCGGTACAAAAGGCGACATTAGCTCAGTTGGTAGAGCGATACCTTGCCAAGGTATAGGTCATCGGTTCGAACCCGATATGTCGCTCCAAATACAAATTTAGTGATTCACCAAGTCATTAAATACAGAATTATGCGACATTAGCTCAGTTGGTAGAGCGATACCTTGCCAAGGTATAGGTCATCGGTTCGAACCCGATATGTCGCTCCAATTTCAGACGGTTACAGTCTTAAAATGTAAATGCGACATTAGCTCAGTTGGTAGAGCGATACCTTGCCAAGGTATAGGTCATCGGTTCGAACCCGATATGTCGCTCCAAATAAAAATTTAGTGATTCACCAAGTCATTAAATACAGAATTATGCGACATTAGCTCAGTTGGTAGAGCGATACCTTGCCAAGGTATAGGTCATCGGTTCGAACCCGATATGTCGCTCCAATTTTTCTTGTAAGCCTCCCCATAAAATCTTCTCCATTTCAAACTTATATATCACAACTTACGTAGTGCTACTTTGCTCTTTTGTATGCTTGGCATGTTTGTTCCGTTCTTGATTGTTCCAAGCACTTTTTTAGCACTTTCATCACTTTAATTTATTAATCTTTGTTTTCGCGGTTATTTTTAATGCTAATGCGGTTAAGAGCAGGCAGGATTTGCCTGCTCTGCGGCTGTAGTTGATGATGTTTTCTATTTTGTAAAAAATAAAACAGCAAGGTTAATGCGTGATCTGCGCCTTGTTTCTTCAAGATTTCCTAAATTAGATGGCGTTGCGAAAGTTAAATTATGACCTTGTTCAAATATTCGTAACGCTTTTACTTACATAATGAATCCAGACAAAGTTAATAGCGCCAAGTAGTTGGCTTAACACTGGAGTGCATTGTATGCGTATTCAACAATTACGTGATTTACTTGAGTATGTGGCGAACTGCCGCTTAGATATGGCGCAACTCTATGGCCGACTGAACAATCAGGCCGATTCTGCCCGCGTGAAGATGATGCTGGAGTATTTTGAGTCTCATCAAAAACATGTGGCTGAAAAATTGCGTGATTATATGGATGAGGCGCCCGTTAGAGTATTAGATACTTGGTATAAAGACTTTGTATTTGAAGACTTTACTAAGCGCTGCCAAGACACTATGTTACCCGCCAATATGACCGAAGATGATGTGCTTAATCTGCACCTCGATTTAGAAAATCGACTGATCGGCTTATTGGAAAAAACCGTTAACTCAACTACTGCCGAGGATGCGCGCACCGCATTAGAGGGCCTGATTCGAGTAGAGAAAACTCAGCAGCAACGTTTGGTGCATAGCACAATTCGGATGGACGATATCTAATTCGATTCAGAATGACCTTTCAAAGCCAGCGTAATGCTGGCTTTGTTGTCTTTACCGGATGAGTATTTTTCACTTTGGACGCTTTTTGCATGGCAACTGATTTACGTCATAATTTTTGGGGGCGGTTTTTGCTACTTTCTTGATCTCATTGGTTGATTTGACCTTGTAATGCTTGGTTCTCACCAATCACAGGGTGTGTTAGGTGAGCTGTCCTTTTGATTATTTGTCGCGCAGGAGATCCTCTATGGCACAAGATTTATCGAGTTTACCCACGGCGCTTTATACGCAGCAGCAGGTGAGAGCCGCTGAATTGCTCGCTGTTTCAGAAGGGGAAACCACTTTATATCAATTAGTTGAACGTGCTGGTCGAGCGGCATTTGAGTGCTTTACTCAGCAGAGTGAACGGCATCCTCAGCTTGAAGGAATGCCTTTACTGGTATTGGCGGGCAGCGGCAATAATGGTGCCGATGCGCTAGTTTGCGCGCGCCTAGTCTTAGAAGCAGGGCATCAGGTCAAGGTGTACTTACTCAAGACCCAAGGCACAGCTGAATTCGAGCAGGCACTTTCTGCCTATCTAACCAAGGGCGGTGTTATCGATGCCCCAAATATCGAAGCGATACAACAGGCACCAGTCATTATCGATGGTTTACTGGGCACGGGAGTTAAGGGCGCCGTGCGTGAGGATATTGCAGCACTGATCCATGCCATCAATCAGAGTGAGGCTTGGGTGCTGAGTTTAGATCTGCCCTCGGGGATCGTTGCCGATACTGGCGTTGTCGCTCAGGTCGCCGTGATGGCGGATGTGACTCTGTGCTTTGGCGGTTTAAAACAGGGGCTTTTGACCAGTAAGGCGAGACACCACTGCGGCCATTTAGCCTTTGCCGATCTGGGATTAACGCCATTTTTCGATGCAGAGAGTGCAACGCGAGTCGGCGGTGAAATGTTAAAAAGCCATTTTGCCGCAAGAGCACGGGACAGCCACAAGGGGCAATCGGGTAAGGTAACGCTGATCGGTGGTGATTTTGGTATGGCTGGAGCCATTCGCCTCGCCAGTGAAGCCTGTTTACGTGCGGGCGCCGGATTGGTGACTGTGATCAGCAGGCCAGAGCATCAACTGACAGTAAACGTCTCGCGCCCCGAATTGATGTTTTGGGGCTGTGAACTGGTCGATATGGAAGTCTATCTGCGCCTAGGTTGGGCACAGGTGGTGGTACTTGGCCCCGGTTTAGGAAAACACGACTGGGGTTATAACTTGTTTAAAGCCGCGGGCTTAAGCGATAAACCCTGTGTGCTCGATGCCGATGCTCTGAATCTGCTCAGTCAAGAACCGCGCAGGCAAACTAACTGGGTACTCACGCCTCATCCTGGGGAAGCTGCGCGGCTCTTGGGATGCAGTGTCGCCGACATTGAGCAGGATAGATTTGCTGCCGTGCGTGCTCTGCAGCAAAAATATGGTGGCGTGGTGCTGCTCAAAGGCGCGGGCACTGTCATTTTTGATGGAAAACAGATGGTCGTGGCACCTGTTGGTAATCCTGGGCTTGCGAGTGGTGGGTGCGGCGATGTGTTATCTGGTATTATAGGCGCACTTATGGCTCAAGGAATGGATAACATGCAGGCGACCGTTGTTGGGGTTGTCGTTCATGGCTGCGCGGCCGATTTGGCTGCAGTGCAGGGTGAGCGGGGCATGTTAGCCAGCGATTTGATGCCTTTTATTCGCCAATTAGTAAATAGTGATTTACTCTAGGCGCTGTAAAACTTAAGAACAGGACATTCCCGTGCTTAAGTTGCCTCCTCCATCCATAACAGCAGTGATAAAAGCGGAAATGACAGAGTTAACCTTTCAATTAAATAACGAAGACGAGACTATTGCGGTTGGGCAAAAACTGGCCCGCCATATTCAAGCGCCTTTGACTCTGTATTTGACGGGGGATTTAGGGGCGGGGAAAACCACTCTGAGCCGCGGTTTAATCCAAGGATTAGGGCATAAAGGAGCGGTAAAGAGCCCGACCTACACTTTAGTTGAACCTTATGAGCTAGATGGTGTCGAAGTTTATCATTTTGATTTGTATCGTTTAAACGATCCTGAAGAACTCGAGTTCATGGGGATCCGTGATTACTTTACCGATAGCAGCCTGTGCATTGTGGAATGGCCCGACAAAGGTCATGGACTCTTGCCCGATGCCGATATACACCTGCATTTAAATTATGTTAACCAAGGACGTGAAATCCAAATTCGAGCCTTAACAGAATCAGGTAAAAAGCTATTAGCCGCAATAAAATAAAAACAAAGATGACTAAAAATAAGCATTACTTTCAAACTATTACTTTTTTTCTGTGCGCTTTTTTTGCTGTAGCAGCCCACGCGGCTAACCAGCTTGAGGGCGTGCGTATTTGGGCTGCTCCCGAGTCGACCCGGGTGGTGTTCGATTTGAGCGAAGCGCCTAATTACACTTATTTTTCCCTCGATGGGCCCAATCGTTTAGTGGTCGATCTGAAAAAGGCTTCGACAAAACTGAGCCTGAAAAATATCGATAACAACAGTAAATTGGTTAAAGGGGTTCGCGTCAGCAAATCACCCACTAAAGGTGATTTACGTTTGGTGATCGATCTAGTTAAGCCATTAAATGCTAACCTGTTTTCTCTACCTGTGACGGCGCCCTATGGTAATCGTCTGGTGGTCGATCTCGAGGATAAAACCTTAACCACGGCGACAGCTGTGGTGAGTTCAACTCCCGTTAAAACGGTTACTCAATCGGCGCAATCGTCCCGTGATATTGTGGTGGCCATTGATGCGGGTCATGGTGGTGATGATCCTGGTTCTATTGGGCCTTCAGGTGTTTACGAGAAAAAAGTCGCACTGGAAATAGCAAAAAGAGTGGCCAGTAAGATTAACGACACGCCGGGTATGCGCGCCGTGATGATCCGTACCGGCGATTACTTTGTGAATTTGAACAAGCGCTCCGAGCTCGCCCGTAACAGTAAGGCCGATTTACTGATTTCTATCCACGCCGATGCCTTTACCTCGCCCCAGCCAAAGGGAGCGTCAGTGTGGGTGTTGTCGATGCGCCGTGCGAACAGTGAAATTGGTCGTTGGTTAGAGCAAAAAGAGAAACACTCAGAACTCTTGGGTGGTGCAGGGGAAATTATCCAAAATACCGATAACGAACAGTATCTTGCAATGACTCTGCTCGACATGTCCATGAACAGTTCGATGGCCATAGGTCACTCTGTTGCTGGGGATATTTTGAAGGATCTCGGTTCTGTAACTGAGCTGCATAAGAGTCGCCCTGAGTCTGCGAGTCTTGCGGTATTAAAATCCCCCGATATTCCCTCCATTCTGGTGGAGACAGGATTTATCTCGAATCCGAAGGAAGAACGGTTACTTAATAGCAGTCGCCATCAGGAAAGTATCGCAACCGCTATCCATAAGGGCGTTAGCCGTTATTTCCACAATAACCCGCCAGCAGACACCTTGCTCGCGAAGCGTAATAGCGGTGGCACAACGGCCAGCACGAGCGCGAAATCATCCTCGGGAAATATTAAACACAAGGTGAGCCGCGGCGAGTCACTTTCGGCGATTGCTCAGCGTTATCAAGTGCCTATGGCAAGCATTAAGCGCGCCAATGGCATGAAGACGGATGTGGTACAACTCGGGCAAACACTCGTCATTCCTGAGAGTTAATAGGATGAAGTCTATGGGGATCCAGATCCTTCCGCCGCAACTAGCCAACCAAATCGCCGCCGGAGAGGTGGTCGAACGGCCGGCTTCTGTGGTGAAGGAACTTGTCGAGAACAGCCTAGATGCAGGGGCGACGCGTATCGATATCGAAATCGATAAGGGCGGCAGCAAGCTGATTAAGATCCGCGACAATGGTTCGGGGATCCCAAAGGATGAGCTGGCCTTGGCCTTGTCACGCCATGCCACCTCGAAACTGCACTCTCTTGACGACCTTGAAGCCATCCTCAGCTTTGGTTTTCGCGGCGAGGCATTGGCGAGTATTAGCTCAGTTTCCCGCTTAACCTTGACCTCGCGTACGGCCGAGCAAACGGAAGCCTGGCAGGCTTATGCCGAAGGCGTCGACATGGCGGTTAAGGTGATGCCGGCCGCGCATCCTGTTGGTTCAACTATCGAAGTTGTTGATCTGTTCTTTAATACGCCCGCCCGTAGACGTTTTCTTAAAAGCGATAAAACCGAATTTACCCATATTGATGAATGGTTAAAACGCATTGCGTTAGTGCGTGGGGATATCCACTTTACCTTGACCCACAATGGCAAAACCGTACGTAACTATCGTCCGGCGATGAATGAGCCGCAGTATTTGCAGCGATTGACTCAGGTTGCTGGACGCCAATTTGCCGATGAGGCGTTGCGGGTCGAATGCCAACACGACGACCTACGTTTAAGTGGTTATTTACAGTCGCCTTGGTCAACGGTGTTAACCGACACCCATTACTTTTATGTGAATGGCCGCTTAGTGCGCGACCGTTTAGTCAATCATGCGGTTCGCCAAGCATTTGCCCAAAAAGCCGAGGTCGAACAGCCGGGTTATGTGTTGATGCTGGATATCGATCCCCATCAGGTTGATGTGAACGTGCATCCGGCGAAACACGAAGTGCGCTTTCATCAGAGCCGTTATGTGCATGATTATATTCTGCAGGCACTGCAATCGGCGCTCGAAGAAGCGGGCGAGCTGGGTTTTGAGCGTCCTTTCGAGCCGAGTTCGCCACAGGTTGGGGATGAGGTCTCTCTCTCTGAATCTGAGGCGAAGTCACAAACAGAGCATCATGCCTTCGAGCTGCAATCGCCTGAATCTAAAAAGCATTCAACTTGGGATGAAGCTTCACGTGTTGATACTTCTCGCGCCGAAATGTCACGGGAAAGCCGGGTCGATTCGCCGCTAGGTGAGCGTACTCGGGATAATGCCAGCGCGCGTCCGTATTCTGGCGTGCAAAGCAATGCCTACGGCAGTATGGCCGTTCCGCGGGAGTCACGCAGTGGTTCGGCTGGGGAAAGTGGTGCCCGAGCGGAGCTTCCTTCTAAGGCGGCTATCGCCAGTTACGGCGAATTATTGCAAACGCCATCCTATAGCGTGCAGGACAAGCCGTATCAACCCGTGCTTGCAATGCCCGCCATACTCAATGGTCAATATTGGGTATTAGCGCAGGGGCAAAACCTGAGTCTATTGCCGATTCAATCTGTGGCGTTAGCGACCCGTAGCCATGAGATTGAAACAAAGCTGGCAACTGGTTTGATAGGTCAGCCCTTATTGATGCCAGTATCGATTGCCGCCGATACGGATTGGCCGGCATTACTCGAAGAACATGAAACACTTATCCGGCAATTAGGATTAGAGCTAACAATTCGCTATCAGCAGTTGATAATTAAAAAAGTGCCCCCATATCTCAGGGATAGCCAGTTAGCGAAGGTGATCCCCGAGTGGTTGCAATCGCTACGTTTTGAAGCGCCAGCACCTAATGCATTGGCTGTGTGGCTGGCAGAGCAGAGTTTGACTGGATTTACCTCGGCACCGGATATTTGGGCGGCCTATTGCCAGTTAACTGAAGAGAAAAGACAGCAAATTGCCAATAAAGCAGTATCCTTACCTTGGCAATCGTGGCTAGAAGAGCAAGCAATTGAATAAAGAATTACAGCCAAAAGTGGTTTTTTTGATGGGACCAACGGCGTCCGGAAAAACCGCTTTAGCACTCGAATTAGCCGAAAAGCATAATTGCGAGATTATCTCGGTTGATTCAGCATTGATCTATCGTGGCATGGACATTGGCAGTGCTAAGCCCTCTGCCGAGGAATTAGCGCGAGGTCCGCATCGACTGATCGACATCCGCGATCCGGCAGAGAGCTACTCCGCCGCCGATTTTAGGGCCGATGCGCTGCGCGAGATTGAACAGATTATTAGCATGGGCAAGACCCCGGTATTAGTGGGTGGGACCATGATGTACTTTAAGGCGCTTTTAGAAGGATTATCGCCGCTACCGAGTGCCGATGAGGCGATTCGGGCCGATATCCAAGCCGAAGCGGACGCAAACGGATGGGAAGCACTGCACGAGCAATTAAGGGAGATAGATCCCGTATCGGCAGAAAGAATTCATCCTAATGATCCACAAAGGCTTTCAAGAGCGATAGAAGTATATAGAATAAGCGGTAAGAGTCTGACCGAGTTAACTCAAACCAAGTCGGCTCCTTTACCCTACGATGTGGTGCAATTTGCCATTGCGCCCCGTGAGCGCAAAGTGCTGCATGAGTTAATCGGGCGGCGTTTTCGGATAATGTTAGAGCAAGGTTTTATTGATGAAGTCGCCCAGCTGAAAGCGAGAGGTGACCTACATTTAGATTTGCCCTCAATGCGTTGCGTGGGATATCGACAATGTTGGCAGTATCTCGATGGTGAATTTGACTATGATACTATGGTCGAAAAAGCCGTTGCCGCTACTAGGCAATTAGCTAAGCGTCAATTAACATGGTTGCGTAGTTGGCCAGAGTTGAATTGGCTTGAAAGTGGTGCTGAGGGGAATTTAGTTACACTTATGCGTCAATGCCGCTAGCTTATTAGCCCTTGCTGTATAATACTAAAACTAAACAAAAAACTTCACTGATAACGATTTATTTTTATATAAATTAAAAAGGAAATAATAAAATGGCTAAGGGGCAATCTTTACAAGACCCATTTTTGAACGCACTACGCCGCGAGCGCGTTCCTGTATCAATTTACTTGGTAAACGGCATTAAACTCCAAGGACAGGTAGAGTCGTTTGATCAGTTTGTCATTCTGTTGAAAAACACAGTGAGCCAAATGGTTTACAAACACGCTATTTCTACCGTAGTACCTGCTCGTCCATTTAACGTTGCTGGCCATCAAAATGCCCAGGGCGGTTATGGCGCGCAAGACGATATGCCAAGTGGCGAATAAGTTTTAGTTTGAGGAGTTTGCTTCTTGTTTGATCGTTATGAGGCGGGAGAAACAGCGGTTCTTGTCCATATCGACTTTTCCGATGAGGAACGCCGAGAAGACTTAGTCGAGTTACAGCTATTAGTAGAATCAGCTGGAGCACGCTCAGTCGGGGTCATTACTGGAAGTCGACGCTCACCAGACCGTAAGTTTTTTATTGGTTCTGGTAAAGCCGAGGAGTTAGCTGCATTAGTGGCTGCAACCGAGGCTAATGTGGTTATTTTCAATCACGCCTTGAGTCCTGCTCAAGAGCGAAACCTTGAACAGGTGTGTCAGTGCCGAGTATTGGACCGAACCACGCTGATCTTGGATATTTTCGCTCAACGTGCTCGGACCCATGAAGGTAAGTTACAGGTGGAGCTAGCGCAATTGCGCCACATGTCAACTCGTCTTGTGCGTGGTTGGACTCACCTTGAGCGCCAAAAAGGCGGTATCGGTTTACGTGGTCCGGGTGAAACCCAGCTAGAAACCGATAGACGTTTGCTCAGGGGCCGCATTAAAAATATCAATAAACGCTTAGAGCGTGTTGATAAACAACGTGAGCAGAGTCGCCGCGCCCGTAAGCGTAGTGACATGCCAACAGTCTCATTAGTGGGTTATACCAACGCGGGCAAGTCAACGCTGTTTAATGCCTTAACCTCATCTGATGTTTATGCAGCCGACCAGCTATTTGCCACACTCGATCCCACATTGAGAAAGTTAGATCTGCCCGACGGTGCCGTGATTTTAGCGGATACTGTAGGTTTTATTCGCCATTTACCACACGATCTGGTTGCCGCGTTTAAGGCAACATTGCAGGAAACGCGTCAAGCGGAATTGCTGCTTCATATTGTTGATTGTGCTGATGAAAACATGGCGGATAACTTCGAGCAGGTGCAAAACGTGCTCGAAGATATCGATGCAGCCGAAGTGATGCAGTTGGTCGTTTGTAATAAAATCGACCTGCTTGAAGATGTCGCGCCGCGCATTGAATACGATGAACGCGGTAAGCCGGTACGCGTCTGGCTTTCGGCACAAAAACGTTTGGGATTTGATCTGCTCCTGAAGGCGATCACCGAGTTGATTGGTGAAGTTATTCATGAGTTTACACTTAAGATTCCGGCAACTGCTGGACATTATCTTGGCCAGTTTTATCGACTGGATGCGATACAGCAGAAAGAGTACGACGATCTGGGGAACTGTATTTTGTCTGTTCGTTTATCGGATGCCGATTGGCGCCGATTAGCTAAACAGAGTCAGGGTGAGTTAGAAACCTTTATCTTCGATCCGTCGACAGAAAAGGCTGTTTGTTAATAATCTAATTTATTTCATCCACTTATGGAGTGCTAAATGGCTTGGAACGAGCCCGGTAACAAGGGTAATGATCCTTGGGGAAATAAAGGTGGTAACGACAAAGGACCACCAGACCTTGATGAGGTTTTTCGTAATCTTTCAAAACGCTTTGGCGGCAAAGGCAATGGCTCATCAGGCCAGAGCTTTAGTTCGTTCAGCTTAATCATCATTCTTGCCATCGCTTTTGTTGTTTGGGGACTCTCGGGTTTTTACACCATTAAAGAAGCTGAGCGTGGTGTTGCGCTGCGTTTTGGTCAGCACATTGGTGAGGTGGGACCTGGTCTGCATTGGAAGGCTACGTTTATCGACCAGATTTATCCCGTTGATGTGCAGTCGGTTCGCTCCATTCCTGCTTCTGGCAGCATGTTGACCTCAGATGAAAACGTCGTGAAGGTCGAGTTGGACGTACAGTATCGTATTTTAGATGCGTACTCTTATCTGTTCAGTGCCGTTGATGCGAATGCCAGCTTACGTGAAGCCACAGACAGTGCGCTGCGTTATGTCATTGGCCACAACAAGATGGACGATATTCTGACCACAGGTCGTGATGCGATTCGTCGCGATACTTGGAAAGAACTCGAGCGCATCATTGAGCCGTACAAATTAGGCTTAGCCATTGTTGACGTTAACTTTTTGCCAGCTCGTCCACCTGAAGAAGTGAAAGATGCTTTCGACGATGCGATTGCGGCGCAAGAAGACGAACAACGCTTTATCCGTGAAGCCGAAGCTTATGCTCGTGAAGTTGAGCCTAAAGCGCGCGGTGAAGTTGAGCGTATGGCGCAACAAGCGAATGCCTATAAAGAGCGTGAAATTCTTGAAGCTCGCGGTAAAGTGGCTCGTTTCGAGTTGCTGTTACCTGAGTACCAAGCGGCACCTGAAGTGACCCGCAAGCGTTTGTATCTCGATGCAATGCAGCAGGTGATGACAGATACCAACAAGGTGCTTATCGACGCCAAGAACAATGGCAATTTAATGTATTTGCCTTTAGACAAGTTAATGAAAGAGAAGCCTGTGACTACGCCAGAGGTTGAGCATAAGGCTCAGCAGAACGTCAATTCTTCATCTATGTCAACGACTCGCATTGGTGAGCCTTTGAGTGGACGCCCTTCTCGCGAGGACCGTGCTCGCCAAGGGAGGGAGTAATCCATGGGTAGATTAGGTATTGTTCTGATTGCCATCGTATTAGGCATAGGTCTGTCATCTGTGATGGTCGTTAACGAAGGCGAGCGTGCGATTGTGGCGCGTTTCGGTGAAATCGTTAAAGACAACGTTGATGGCAAACCAGTGACCCGCGTTTTCGCCCCAGGCATACACTTTAAAGTGCCTGTGATCGATAAAGTGAAGTTACTCGATGCGCGTATCCAAACCTTAGATGGTGCGGCCGATCGTTTCGTCACCTCTGAGAAAAAAGATTTGATGGTCGACTCCTATGTGAAGTGGCGTATTTTCGACTTCGAAAAATACTACCTCTCCACTAACGGCGGGATTAAGTCGAATGCTGAGACCTTACTACAACGTAAGATCAACAACGACTTACGTACCGAGTTTGGTCGTCGCACTATCAAGGAAATCGTTTCTGGTAAACGCGATGAGCTGCAAAATGATGCGTTAGAAAACGCCTCTGAAAGCGCTAAAGACCTAGGTATTGAAGTGGTTGACGTTCGTGTGAAGCAAATCAACCTACCCGCAAACGTGAGTAACAGTATTTACCAACGTATGCGTGCCGAGCGTCAAGCTGTTGCCAAAGAGCACAGAGCACAGGGTAAAGAGCAGTCTGAAATCATTCGCGCCACGATTGATGCCAACGTGACCGTGAAGATTGCAGAAGCCGAGCGTAAAGCCTTAACTATCCGCGGTGAAGGTGATGCGCAAGCAGCGAAGATTTATTCTGACGCTTACAGTAAAGATCCTGAGTTCTTCAGCTTCTTACGTAGCTTAGAAGCTTACCGTGCGAGTTTCTCCGGTAACTCTGATGTGATGGTGTTAGAACCAGATAGCGAGTTCTTCAAATATATGAAGAGCACTTCACCTAAGAAGTAAGCAATCAATAATGTATTGAAATGGGTCCTGACAACAGGGCCCATTTTTTTATCTGCAGGAAAATATAAAGTTGCAAAATGGGAGTTGGAGTTATATTAGCGATGCATGGATTATGCCGACCTCACAGTCCATTTGCTCAAAAAGTATATCAAAACGATTAAAATCGCTTAATAGTAGTACTTTTTTTGTCCATTTTATAAAAAACACGCAATCTCCCTAACTTAGTTGAGTGTTTTCACTATGATCTGCTTCTAATTTTTAGCTATAATGAGCCCCGCTTCAAACTTCGATTTTTGCCCATGGTGATAACTAGGGGGCAGAAAGTCTTTGAAAAACAAAAATTCCAACACCCTCTGGGAGATAAGTGGATGAGCAATGCGCCAGTCGATACCGGACGTCGCAGATTCCTGACAGCCGCAACCGCCGTAGTAGGTGGTGCTGGTGCCGTCGCTGTAGCGGTTCCTTTCATCAAGTCATGGAATCCGAGTGCCAAGGCGAAAGCTGCAGGTGCGCCGGTAGAAGTAAATATCAGTAAAATTGAGCCAGGTCAGCTGATCCGTGTTGAATGGCGTGGAAAACCTGTATGGGTTGTCCGTCGCACAGAAGCAGTGATTAATGAACTGCCAACACACGACGATAAGCTAAGAGATCCAGCGTCTGCAGAAATGCAACAACCTGAATATGCAACAAATCCTCTGCGTTCTATTAAGCCAGAGTATTTTATTGCCGTCGGTATTTGTACCCACCTAGGATGTTCACCAACTTATTTACCAGATTCATTTGGTGAGCAAGTTCAAGGCGTGACTTCTGGTTTCTTCTGTCCATGTCATGGTTCTAAGTTCGATATGGCGGGCCGCGTATTCCAAGGCGTTCCAGCTCCATTGAACCTAGTTATCCCTCCACATCAATACGTTGATGATGGCACCGTTATCATCGGTGTAGATAAAGGAGTGGCGTAATGGTTAAGAATTTAATTAATTGGATCGATGCGCGTATCCCAATGACGGCGACTTATAACCGTCACGTGGGTCAGTATGCGACGCCAACTAACTTTAACTTCTGGTACTTCTTCGGTTCATTAGCCATGTTGGTATTGGTTAACCAATTACTGACGGGTATCTGGTTGACCATGAACTATGTACCAACAGCAGAAGGTGCGTTCGCCTCTGTTGAATACATCATGCGTGACGTAGAGTACGGCTGGTTATTGCGTTATATGCACTCAACTGGTGCGTCTGCATTCTTCGTGGTGATCTACTTACATATGTTCCGTGGTCTGATTTACGGTTCATATCAAAAGCCTAGAGAACTACTGTGGCTATTCGGTATGTTGATTTTCCTCGTGCTGATGGCTGAGGCCTTTATGGGTTACTTGCTGCCATGGGGACAAATGTCTTACTGGGGCGCGCAGGTAATTATTTCTCTGTTCGGTGCTATCCCTGTTATCGGTGATGACTTAACCCTGTGGATCCGTGGTGACTACGTGATCTCTGGCGCGACACTGAACCGTTTCTTCGCTCTGCACGTTATCGCACTGCCATTAGTGTTAGTGGTTTTAGTGTTCTTACACTTAATCGCTCTGCACGAAGTGGGTTCAAACAACCCAGACGGTATCGAAATCAAGAAGAACAAAGACGAGAATGGCTGGCCAGTTGATGGTATTCCATTCCACCCATACTACACAGTTAAAGACATTATGGGTGTTGCGGGCTTCCTGATCGTGTTCTGTTACGTACTGTTCTTCATCCCTGAAGGCGGCGGTTACTTCCTTGAGAAGCCAAACTTTGAAGCGGCTAACCCAATGAAGACACCAGAGCACATTGCACCTGTATGGTACTTCACTCCGTTCTACGCCATTTTACGTGCTGTTCCCGATAAATTGGGCGGTGTGGTAATGATGGGTCTGTCGATTGCAGTACTGTTCGTGTTGCCTTGGTTAGACCGTTGTAAAGTGAAGTCAATTCGCTACCGCAGCACGCTGCACAAGTTGAACATCGCTCAGTTCGCTGTATCGTTCATCGTCTTAGGTTACTTAGGCGCTGTACCTGCAACACCAGAGCTGACTATTGTTGCACGTATCTTCACTGTGACGTATTTCGGCTACTTCTTATTACTGTGGTTATACAGCAAAAATGAGAAAACTAAGCCTGTTCCAGCGAGGTTGACACACTAATGAAAAAATTACTGATTGCATTAGTTACATTGATCCCGACGCTGGCAATGGCCGCGAGTGGACACAATGTACATTTAGAAAAAGCCAATGTTGATCTGCATGATAAGGCTTCTTTAGAGCGTGGTCTGGATATGTTCCAACACTATTGCTCTGGTTGTCACAGCACTCAGTATCAACGCTATGAGCGTGTGGCGAACGATATCGGTATTTCTGCCGATGATATGCGTAGCAAGTATATGTTTACCGATGCCAAAATCGGTGAGCTGATGCAAAACGCGATTCCACACAAAGATGCGGCTAAGTGGTTCGGTGCAACTCCACCAGACTTAACCTTAGTAGCACGTGTTCGTGGCGAAGATTGGGTGTATTCATACCTCAAAGGCTTCTACAAAGACCCAAGCCGTCCATTCGGCGTAAACAACACTGTCTTCCCATCTGTGGGCATGCCACACGTTCTTGAAGAACTGCAAGGCACACCTGTTAAGCAAGAAGATGGCACTATTGTGGTCTCTGGTGGTAAGTTAAATGCAGAAGAGTACGACCAAGCAGTTCGTGATATCACTGGCTTCTTAGTCTATTCGGCTGAACCTGTTAAGTTAGAGCGTAAAGCGCTAGGTTGGTGGGTACTTGGATTCCTGTTTATCTTCTTTATTGTGGCCTACCTCTTGAAGAAAGAGTACTGGAAAGATGTACACTAGGCACCAATAACGGGTAAAATATAGTATCCGCATAGTGTAAACGGGGGGCTTTGCCCCTCGTTTACTTTTGTTTTATTTCGACTCTGGAGGGTATCAATGGCTGTTGCTGCCAACAAACGCTCTGTCATGACACTGTTTTCAGGTGCTGATGATCTGTATAGCCATCAAGTGCGTATCGTGTTAGCTGAGAAAGGGGTTACTGTTGATGTTTTACAGGTCGACCCAAACGAAATGCCTGAAGATTTACTTGAAGTAAATCCTTATAACTCAGTGCCAACCTTGTTAGATCGTGAGCTCGTTCTGTATGAATCACGTATCATCATGGAATACTTGGATGAGCGTTTCCCTCATCCACCGTTGATGCCTGTTTACCCAGTATCTCGCGGCCAAAGCCGTTTGATGATGCACCGCATCGATACTGACTGGTACTCACTCGTTGACCGTATTCGCAAAGGCGATCGCGCCGAAGCGGCCCGTAAAGAACTGACTGAAAGTTTACTTTCAATCGCACCAGTATTTGGTGAAATGCCTTACTTTATGAGCGAAGAATTCGGTTTAGCGGATTGCTACCTCGGCCCATTATTATGGCGTTTACCTGTATTAGGTATCGAGTTAGACAGCCGCGTTGCGAAAGACATCAAAGCCTACATGACACGTATTTTCGAGCGTGAATCATTTAAAGCTTCGTTGACTGAAGCTGAACGCGAAATGCGCATGGGAATGTAATGAAAGCGTTGACTCCAAATCGTCCTTATTTACTCAGGGCTTACTACGATTGGTTGATGGACAACCAATTAACGCCTCACGTTGTCGTGGATGCCTTTGTGAAAGGCACCCAAGTACCACAGCAGTACGTGAAGGATGGCCAGATCGTATTAAATATCGCGGCCAGCGCGGTGGGCAATTTGCAAATTGGTAATGAATTTGTGGAGTTCAATGCGCGTTTTGGTGGTGTACCTCAACAGGTATTATTGCCAATGGCCTCGATTGTGGCCATTTACGCCCGTGAAAATGGTGCAGGGACTGTCTTCGATATTGAAGACGCGTACTTAGTCGAAGAGGAAGCCGAATCGACTTTGTCTGTTATCGAGACAAACGAGAAGCCAACCGAACCTACGGATGAGCCTCCTAAGCGTCGCAGTCATTTAACCTTAGTTAAATAGGTTAATTACGCCCTGTTCTATACTCTTGAAAGCCAGTCTGTTGACTGGCTTTTTTATTGGATAAAGGTTTAATCCGCGCAAAGGCCTGTGGTAGCATTTGCGCCACATTTCAGCCGTGGAATGCATCGACTTACCATTTGAGCCAATGGATTTTGTATGTTGCTAATGATCGACAATTACGACTCTTTCACCTTTAACTTAGTGCAGTATTTTCAGCAGTTAGGGCAAGAGATCGTGGTTAAACGCAATGATGAAATCAGCTTAGCGGAAATCGAGGCGCTGGCACCGAGCCATTTAGTCATCTCTCCCGGGCCTTGTTCGCCCAATGAAGCGGGGATTTCCCTCGCGGCGATTGAGTATTTTGCCACTCGTTTACCTATTCTGGGGGTGTGTTTAGGGCATCAAGCCATGGCGCAGGTGTTTGGTGCTAAGGTTGTGCGAGCGCAGCGAGTGATGCATGGGAAAGTCAGTGCGATTGGCCATACAGGCGAGCGCCTATTCAAAGGGTTAAATCAACCATTAACTGTAACACGCTACCATTCATTGTTGGTCGATGCTGTCCCTGAGGGATTTGTGTTAGATGCTTGGTTTGACGACCCGAACCATGGACGCGAAATTATGGCCATGAGTCATAAGCAGCTGCCACTCTTTGGTGTGCAATTTCACCCCGAGTCAATTTTGACTGAGCAAGGCCATGAATTGTTGGCAAACTTCTTGTCGCAATCGGTTTAAATTAAATCCCAAAGCCCCATTTAGCCCTAATCTTTGTTACAAGATTTCTCCTCCTTTTAAGCAAACATGTCGCCTAAGTGTGATATAAATGCCGCCAAACTACGTCTAGCTGCGAGCGTTGTGGGAATAGTCCGCTGCGTTTGCAGTATTGCGATAACAATAAAAGGAAGGACGAATGAACAGCGTAATGCGAAATTTGGGTTTAAGTGCGTTAGCCGTTGCGGTATTGACGAGTTGCGCCGCCACCTCAACTGAAACGGCGACTCCCGCGACCACAGCACAGGTTTATCAAGTCCCTTTAGCTCAGCCTCCCCAAGTTTCACAACCCCTTACGCTGAATCAAATTATGGCGAACCCCGATTGGATGGGAATTTTCGCTAAGGAAGCTTACTGGAGCGATGACAGCCAGAGCGTTTTCTTTGCCCGTCAACCCAGCGCATCGCCGCTACGGAATTATTATCAGCAGGGCATTAATGACAGCCGCGCCGTTGAACTGGCCATCGATAAACTACACGCGGCGGACCAACAATTTGGTGTGTTAGACAGTGCTAAGGCCAACAAGGCCTATCTCTATCAAGGCAATATTTTTGTTAAGCATTTAAGCTCTGGCAAAATCACCCAGCTTACCCGTCAACGCACTGCCATCAGTGGCCTGCGTTACCTTAACAATGGCGATATCGCCTATTGGCAAGGGGATAATGTTTTCCAGATCCATCAAGACAGTGGATTAGTGGAACAGCTGGCTGAAATCAAAATGGCGAAAGCGCCCGAGGGCGTGAAAGAGCCAAGCAGCTACTTAGCCAAGCAGCAGCACAGACTTATTCAATATGTGGCGTTGCAGCAAGAAAATGCCAAAGCCAAAGAACAGTTTAAGAACGAGCTGCAAAAGAGCGATCCGACCCTCGCGGCTAACACTTGGTATCTAGGGGATGCCGAGGTGGTGTCTGAGCTAAGTCTGTCGCCAGACGGGCGTTATTTGTTTGTGGCCCTAACCGATAAAAATTACACCGGCAGCAGTGAACACGACATTATGCCAAACTACCTAGGTAGTGAAGGCTATATCGATCCTGTGCCAGTCCGCGCCCGTGTTGCAGAAGATACGCCGCCTGGCCAACGCTTTGTGGTACTCGATCTCAATGAGCATAAACAGATTGATGTGACTATCGAAGGTTTAGCTGGTTTCGATGAGGACGTTTTAGCTAAGGTTAAGAGTGAAAACGCTAAGGCAAAAGGTGAGTCGTATCAAAGTACTAAGGCTCCCCGTAAAATCCAGCTGATGCAGGATTGGGGCTGGAATCAAAGCGCGATTCAATGGCATGAGTCTGAGGACAAGCTGGCGGTGATGGTCGAAGCGACCGATAACAAAGACCGCTGGATTGCCAGCGTCGATCTGACAAAGGGCAAGTTTATCACCGAGCATCGCCTGCATGATGATGCCTGGGTGAACTACGACTATAACCAATTTGGCTGGTTACCAGGAACAGACACCCTGTACTATCTTTCTGAAGAAACAGGTTATTCCCAGCTTTATATCAAGGCTCGTGGCGAAAAGCCCCGCGCTTTGACTCAAGGTAAGTTTGTGGTGAGCGATATTACTCTCTCGCCCGATGCAAACTATATCTACTACAAGGCTAACCAAAGTCACCCAGGTATTTACAATGTTCACCGTGTGAATATCGCCTCGGGCAAAAATGAGCAATTAACTCAGTGGGACGGTAACTTAGATTACAGCTTAAGCCCCGATGGTACTAAGTTGCTGCTGAATGCGTCTCGCCGTACAGCGCCGAATGAGCTGTATGTTCAACCGATTGGCGGTGAGTTAAAACAGCTCACGTCATACACCAGCGATGCCTTTAAGCAATATCCATGGCAAGCGCCCGAAGTAGTAGCCGTACCTTCTAACCATGGCGCTGGCCAAGTGTATGCGCGGGTTTATTTGCCGCAGGGTTACGACAAATCCCGCGCCGAGAAATACCCCGCCGTTATCTTCAACCATGGCGCGGGCTACTTACAGAATGCCGATTATGGTTTCAGTGGTTACTTCCGTGAGTTTATGTTCCACAACCTACTGACTCAACAAGGTTATGTGGTGATGGACATGGATTACCGTGGTTCCAAAGGCTATGGTCGCGACTGGCGCACAGCGATTTATCGCAACATGGGTCACCCTGAAGTTGAAGACTTAAAAGACGGTGTAACTTGGATGGGCCAAAATGCCAACGTGGATATTAAGCGCGTCGGTACCTATGGCGGTTCTTACGGCGGCTTCTTAACCTTTATGTCCTTGTTTACTGAGCCGGAATTATTCCAAGCAGGCGCTGCACTGCGCCCTGTGGCGGATTGGGCACATTACAATGCGCCATACACCTCCAACATTTTAAACACACCGGATGTTGACCCTATCGCTTACGAGCGTAGCTCGCCGATCGAGCATGCCCAAGGTCTGACTAAGCCATTACTGATCATGAGTGGCGTGATGGATGACAACGTGTTCTTCCAAGATAGCGTGCGCATGGTGCAGCACCTTATCGAGCTGGAAAAACCTATGTTCGAAACCGCGATTTATCCGGTTGAGCCCCATGGTTTCCGTCAGCCATCGAGCTGGTTGGACGAATATCGCCGTATTTATAAGCTCTTTGAACAAGAGCTTAAGTAAATCTCGTGACAATATGAAGGCCTCAATATGAGGCCTTTTTGTTGTGTGGATTTCAGCGTCTGTGAATCCAATCTGGACTGTAAAATAGTAAGCGGTTTGCTTATTGCCAAGATTTAACCTATATGCTGAAATTGTCATGTTTTTAACGATTTTAGCGTATGCGCGCCACTTAGCACGGGCGAGATAGGAAAGATAAACTGTGGCGATATCGGTAGCGGGCGGCGTTAGACCCGGCAAAATTATAGAGATAGAACATAGGCTCTATCAGCAACTTATTCTCGGTAAGCAAAAGGCCGGTCCTACCTTATTGGATGATTTAGACCGAGAGCTTGAAGCCGATGCCAATAAGCTCGATGTCGAGCGAGAGGCGATTCTGTCGCGGCTACTCAAACAAATTCAGGCCCGTGAAGTCTTTGAGGCCATCTCAAATCAACTCACCGAAACGGTCAATAACGCCATTGAACATCAACTGGCATCCCCAGAGTTAGTGCTGGCTAAGTCGGAGATTAACGAGTCACAGATCCTGTTGCTCGAGCTTTTACTGGCCAAAAATCTAGATGCGACGCGGTTAAGACCTTTAATCAGTAATTTAAGCTGGTTATGCCGCGATTTAACCAATATGGTCAATAGCCCTGCATTTCGGGCACGTCGCCCACAAAGTTCCGATGTGCGCGTTACTGATATCAAATTAGTGATGAATTACATTGGCATCGAAAACCTGCGCACCATTATTCCTTATTTTTGCCTACGTAATTGGCTGCCCAGTGGCAACGCTAAGTTACTCTGGACCACCCGTAAGCTGTGGCGCTACAGCATAGTTAGCGGCATTGCAGCGAATGCGCTAGCGCAGCTTCATAATACTGACTCAGCCTTAGTTTATAGTGGTGCATTAATGAATCAGTTAGGCACCTCGGTTGTGCTTAGCTTGAGTGCGCGTTTATTTGATAAAACTTGGGGCAATTGGATCCGTGAGGCCAGCTCGAGTCGCGATAAAGAAGTGTATGATGCGGTCATTGCCACTGAGTTTCCGGCTAAGGCGGTATTTGAGCAAGTGCTGGCTCACGGGCACAAACTCAATTGGCAGCTATTAGAGTTACTGAAATTTGAGCATAGCCCCTTAACCCTGTTGTTAAAGGAGCTAGACCAAACCTTAACTTACCGCGAACTCTCGATGCCTGCCGCTATAGTGGCACGGGCGAATTGTTATGCTAAGGTGCTGTTGCTCGAGGAGATGCGCCAAATCGAGCCGCAGGAAAAACGCTTAATGTTCGATTATTACGAGCTGAGCGAACAGGAAGTGCTGCGCCTAAAAGCACAGAATTATCGGAAGTTGGATCTGCTGTGATCTGCACGCCGTTCCCATCGGTGTCCTATTGCGGCACTGATGTGGAGGACGGGAAATGCCAAGCTGGCAAGCATCTGTATTAAACACTATTTTATCCTATGTGGCACGGCCATCCATTAGCCGAGGTAAGGCTAAACTCCCCCTAAATCAAGTGCGACAACGCTTATTAGAGCTGGATAAGCGCTGGTTGCCGTGGCCTGAAAAACTCGTTACGGCCTCGATTCCCTTGCAACATTCTACCCTGTTGCATTATGTGCTGCTGAATGACACGCCGCGTTTGGGCAATCTGTTTTACATTCGTGGCGGCGGATTTTGTTTTAAAACTCCCCATGCCCACGCGAGACTGGTGGCCGATATCAGTGAACGTTGTCGCCTCGATACGTTTATCCCAGATTATCGTTTAGCGCCGGAGCATCCGTATCCAGCGCCCTGTGACGATGTGCTCGAGGCTTATCTGCACTTAATTGAGTTGAAAGGCAGCGATAATCTGGTGTTGATGGGTGATTCTGCCGGCGGTAATTTAGCCTTGAGTCTGTTGCTCGAACTGAAAAAACGCCATCTGCCCATGCCTAAAGCCTGTGTATTGTTGTCACCCGCACTCGATTTAGCCATTACTGGCGATACCGAGCTGATTTTAGGGGCGGACGATCCGTTCTTTACCATTGAGTCGCTTTTGCGGCTGCGCGGCGCTTATCTTGCCGGGGCGAATCCTATGTCTGAACGGGTTTCACCTTTACAGGGGAACTTGGCTGACTTGCCGCCACTCTTAGTGATTGCCGGTACGCGCGAGTTGCTTTTACAGGATTCAGAACGACTGGTTATGCAAATTAAGGCCTGTGGTGGCGCGGTAGAATCGCGTTTTTATCACAACATGCCCCATGTTTTTCCCCTGTTCCATCTGTTGCCAGAAGCGATTAAGGCGAGGGAACAAATTGCAGATTTTGTGCTTTCACAACTGATTCGTTAAAATTGTGTAGTTATTCATATTCAGTGAATAGCTAGCAAAAATAGGGGTAAATAACTTTTTTTCTGACTAAATATGCTAAAGGCCTCTGGCGTAAACGCTTGTATAGTTCTTAAACTACAATCTTTATGCACTTTGACCCAAAGCATGGCGAATGTTGTTTGTGAAAAACTGGTATTTTGATCACAATTTCGCTAATAATGGCTATTAATAGACACAAGCATACCCTGTATCACTAACTCAAGATAAAGATACGTTGGGGACTCAGACGGCTCCCGAGGCCGTTACATTTAAACAAAGGATGAAGAAGAATGAGCGTTGATATGAAGTTGAATCGTGCCCAGTTTGATGCGGTTATGGTGCCTAACTATGCGCCTGCTGCCGTAATCCCTGTACGTGGCGAAGGAAGCCGAGTATGGGATCAAGAGGGTAACGAGTTTATCGATTTTGCCGGCGGTATCGCGGTAAATTGCTTAGGTCACTGTCATCCAGCCTTAGTAAATGCCTTAAAAACGCAAGGCGAAAAATTATGGCACCTGTCTAACGTGATGACCAACGAGCCAGCGCTTGAGCTTGCGACTAAGTTGGTTAACAGCACGTTTGCTGAGCGTGTGTATTTTGCTAACTCTGGCGCCGAAGCCAACGAAGCGGCACTGAAATTAGCCCGTCGTTACGCCTTAGAAAAATTCGGCGTAGAGAAAGATGAAATCATCGCCTTCGATAAAGCCTTCCACGGTCGTACTTTCTTCACCGTGAGCGTTGGCGGTCAAGCGGCTTATTCAGATGGTTTTGGTCCAAAACCACAAAGCATCACCCACTTACCTTATAACGATGTTGCGGCATTAGAAGCGGCCGTATCGGATAAAACCTGCGCCATTATGCTTGAGCCACTGCAGGGTGAGGGCGGTATTATCGATGCCGATCCTGCATTCTTAAAAGCGGTTCGCGAACTGGCCAACAAGCACAACGCACTGGTGATTTTCGACGAAGTACAAACCGGTGTCGGCCGTACTGGTGAACTCTACGCTTACATGGGCACCGACATAGTGCCGGATATCCTGACCACGGCTAAAGCGCTAGGCGGCGGTTTCCCTATCGCAGCTATGCTGACTACCGCTGAAATTGCTGAGCACCTGAAAGTGGGTACTCACGGTTCAACCTACGGTGGTAACCCATTAGCCTGTGCTATCGGTAACGCGGTATTAGACGTAGTTAACACACCAGAAGTCTTGAACGGTGTGAAACATCGCGAGCAGTTATTACGCGATGGTCTGAACAAAATTAATGAAAAATATCATGTTTTCTCTGAAATTCGCGGTAAAGGCTTGCTGTTAGGGGCGGTTCTAAACGAACAGTACCAAGGTCGTTCACGTGACTTTTTAGTAGCGTCTGTTGCAGAAGGCTTAATGAGCCTGATGGCGGGTGCTAACGTGGTACGTTTTGCTCCTTCACTGGTGATCCCTGAGGCAGATATTGCAGAAGGCCTAGCACGTTTTGAGCGTGCTGTGGCGAGCATCGCTGCTGCCTAAGCGACCAAAGGAGTGCTGAATCTTATTCGCACTCCTTTTTTGTCAGGGAATACTTGCGTGCATCCATCCTGTCTTTTTCAAGATAGGCGCCTTGTTGCACAGCAAGCTTAAGTGAGGAGACACTAAGATGTTAATCATACGTCCTATTCAGGCAGGCGATTTTGAATCTCTATATCAAATCGCCGAAGAATCTGGCCATGGCTTTACCTCATTGCCAGTCAATGCCGATTTGCTAAGGCATAAAATTGCCCGCGCAGAAGCCTCATTCGTTAAGGTGATAGATAAGCCCTTCGATGAAGGCTATTTGATGGTGCTCGAGGATACCGCGACCCGTGAAGTGGTCGGTACCTGTGCCATTGAAGCCGCCGTGGGTATGGAAGATGCCTTCTACCACTATCGCCTCGGGACCGAGGTCTATCATTCTGAGCAAATCGAAGTTCGCAACGAGGTGGAAACCTTAACCCTGTGCCACGATTACACTGGCGCCGCCGAGCTTTGTACCCTGTTTTTGCGTGAGGGTTATCGCAAAGGGAACAATGGCCGGATGTTGTCCCGCAGCCGTTTTCTGTTTTTGGCACAGCACGCTAAACGCTTTGGTGAGACAGTGATTGCCGAAATGCGTGGCGTGAGTGATTCCGATGGCAATTCTCCCTTCTACTGCTGGTTACAGAAAAACTTCTTAGGCATTGATTTTATTCAAGCTGACTACCTGTCTGGCTTAGGTAAAAAAGCCTTTATGGCGGAGATGATGCCCCGTAACCCTGTGTATGTTTGCCTGCTGCCTGAAGAAGCGCAAAAAGTGATCGGCGAAGTACACACTAATACGCGTCCGGCCCTAAGCTTGCTGCAGGCCGAAGGTTTTAGATGCCGCGGTTATGTGGATATTTTCGATGGTGGCCCAACGGTCGAATGCTGTTTAACCGATATTCGTGCTGTGCGTGAAAGCCGTCTACTGACGGTCGAAATTGGTGATATGCCAGAATCCGATAAGCAATTTATTATCTCTAACACTCAATTAGCCAATTACCGTGCGACCTCCGCTTGTCTTGCTGTCGATGACAAAACTGAGCAGGTGGTAATTAGTCCAGAACTCGCCGAGGGTTTGTTACTCGCAAAAGGCGATCAGATCCGTATTTTGGCAATGTAGGAATAGCAAATGACACATTTTATTAAAGGCCAGTGGCAAGCTGGCAAGGGTCATGATGTGACCTCTAGCAATCCAGCAAATAGCGAAATCATTTGGCGAGGCCAAACGGCGACGGCTGAGCAAGTCAATGCCGCCGTCGATGCCGCCCGTGAAGCTCAGTTCGATTGGTTTATGTTAGGTTTTGATGCGCGTTTAAAGATAGTCGAAGCCTATCGCAGTCAACTCGAAGCGAACAAAGCCGAATTAGCCGAAACGATCGCTCAAGAAACCGGTAAACCTCAATGGGAAACGGCAACTGAAGTCGCAGCCATGATTGGTAAGATTGGCCTGTCGGCCACCGCTTACAACAAGCGTACCGGCACTGAGGCCAATGACACGCCAGCAGGGCGTGCGGTACTGCGCCATAAGCCCCACGGTGTGGTTGCTGTGTTTGGGCCTTATAACTTCCCTGGGCATTTACCCAATGGTCATATAGTGCCAGCGCTGCTCGCGGGCAATACCGTGGTGTTTAAGCCCTCAGAATTGACTCCAAAAGTGGCCGAGTTGATGGTCTCTCTGTGGGAAAAGGCGGGTCTGCCTGCGGGTGTTATCAACTTAGTGCAAGGTGAAGTCGATACGGGTAAAGCGCTGGCGTCGCACCCACAACTCGACGGCCTATTCTTTACCGGCAGTTCTCGCACTGGTCACCTGTTGCATCAGCAATATGCGGGTCATCCGGGTAAGATCCTCGCCTTAGAAATGGGCGGTAATAACCCACTGATTATTAAAGGCGTCGCCGATATTAAAGCGGCAGTGCACGATATTCTGCAATCGGCCTATATTTCATCTGGCCAGCGTTGTACCTGTGCCCGCAGGCTCTATGTTGAGCAAGGCGAGCAGGGCGATGCCTTAGTAGCCAAGCTGGTTGAAGCGGTGAAGCAGATTAAAGTCGGTCCTTGGAACGCGCAGCCACAGCCATTTATGGGCTCAATGATTTCCGAAGGTGCAGCGAAAGGTATGGTCGCGGCGCAGGCTAACTTGCAGAACTTAGGCGGTGTCTCGCTGGTTGAACTCACTCATTTGCAGGCGGGAACAGGCTTAGTCTCCCCCGGACTTATCGATGTGACTGCGGTGAGCGAGTTACCCGATGAGGAATACTTCGGACCATTGCTGCAATTAGTGCGCTACAGCGATTTTGACCAGGCGATTAAGCTTGCTAACCAAACCCGTTATGGTTTGTCTGCGGGTATCTTGGCCGATAGTCGTGATGATTATGAGTATTTCCTCGCCCGCATTCGTGCGGGGATTGTGAACTGGAACAAGCAGATCACGGGTGCTTCGGGTGCTGCGCCCTTTGGTGGCGTAGGCGCTTCGGGTAACCACAGGGCGAGTGCATTTTATGCCGCCGATTACTGTGCGTATCCCGTTGCCTCCGTTGAGGCGGATGCGGTGAGCCTACCCGCAAGTTTAAGCCCAGGGTTAAGTTTAGAGTGACATCATTGAGGAATAACCTAGGTTCTTCCTTTTTCATCACAAGCAGTAACGTTACTTGGGCTGCTACTGAGCACCGTTGTGCAGCAAGTGGCTAGGGTCGTTACATTGAGTGCGAGCGGCAAAACAATACGCACTATAGTCGCAGCACAATAAAAGGAGTTTTTATGCACACAGATATCAATGCGTTATTTGCCGCCCTCTGGCAAGACTATATTCAAATGACCCCATCTGCGGCCAAGGTGCACGAGCTACTCGGTCACGGCAAGCCGATTATCAACGACCATATCGCCCTGCGGACTTTTAACATCGCTAAGGTGAATTTAGCTGTATTGGCCGAGCACTTTACCTCTTTAGGTTATGTGGCTTGTGGTGATTATAAGTTTGAACAGAAAAAGCTGGTGGCTAAGCATTTTGAGCACCCAGATGCGACTCAACCTAAGGTGTTTATTTCTGAGTTATTGGTGGAAGAATTTAGTCCATCACTGCAAAGCACCATCCAAGGCTTGATTGCCCAAGTGGATGAGCAAGCGACTAAAGCGGATAACTTTATCTATTCTGGTCGCCATTGGTCACTGGATGCTAAGACCTATGAGACGCTGCTGGAAGAGAGTGAATATGCGGCTTGGGTGGCGGCCTTTGGCTACCGGGCTAATCATTTTACAGTCTCTATCAATCACCTCGAGGGCTTCGAGACATTAGAGTCTGTGAACGATGCGCTTAAGCAAGCGGGCTTTGTGCTCAATAGTTCAGGTGGCGAAATCAAAGGTTCGCCAGAGGTGTTACTGGAACAATCATCGACCATGGCCGATAAAATCGCCGTAGAATTTAGCGATGCAACGGTTGAGATCCCAAGCTGCTTTTATGAATTTGCCCTGCGTTATCCCAAGGCGAATGGCGAGCTGTACACTGGATTCGTGGCCGCATCAGCCGATAAGATTTTTGAGAGCACCAACGCGAAAAAGGCCTAATGAATTAAGGCGGTTGCTGACTCATCTCAAACAAAAACGCCATCGTTCGATGGCGTTTTTTATTGGCGGCTCTAGCGCAACACTCAGAGCAAATAGTTGGCTCGCTAAGCACTTGTTAGCTAAAGACTAGTTCAATACTGAGACCGGATAAATGACTGCTGTGCTTAAACTTAAGCTCAATGCCATATTGTTCGGCAATCTCTTTCACTATCGATAATCCTAGGCCATGGCCCATAACTGATTCATCGAGGCGTGTGCCCCTTTGGGTGAGTTTATCGAGTTCATCGTCGGCAACACCTGGGCCATCATCATCTATGCTAAGGCAGAGTTTGTTTTGCGCCTTCCACAGTTTGACCGCGACTTGGCTGCCCGCCCATTTAAAGGCGTTATCGAGCAGATTCCCTAAGAGTTCCATGCCATCTTCTCTATGGATGGGCAGGCGCTGGATACTGGGGTCGAGTTCAAAGTCGCAATTGATGCTTTTGCTTCTATGCACTTTGTTGAGGGTATTGGCAAGGCTGTGAAGATCCCTCGGCACTACTAGCTGGGCGGCAGGTAACATATCGCCGGTGATCCGCGCCGCCGCAAGTTTACGCTCGACCATTTTATGGATAGCGTCGAGCTGTTGTTGCAGCGCCATGGCGGTATCGGGATCTTTAAGCCCCAAGGCTTCAACCTGTTGTTGCATCACCGCCAGTGGGGTTTTTAGCCCATGGCTTAAGTTGCCTAAGTTATTGCGACTACGCTCAATTTGCTTGGCGGTGTATTCCAATAATTCGTTGTAGGTCTTCGCCAGCGGTTGCACTTCGGGCGGAATGTTATTCAGCTCTAAGGCGTTAATCTCTCCTTCCTGCAGGCGGGAGAGCGCGTGCTGGATCTGTTTTACTGGTTTAAAGGATTGACGCAGGATCAAGAAGATCCCCGCGATCATGGCTACTAACATGGCGAGGTTAATCCCAAGCTTAGTGCCATAGACCTCACTAAACACGCGCCGGCCGATACTCAAATCCTGCGCTACCGTTAGGGTGGCGGTGACATTGGCGCTGCTGGAGTTTAGCCCTAGGGATAATAGCTGCATATCATTGTTTTTCGGCCCTTTTGCCTGCCAAACACGGGTCTGGTTTGGCGCTAAAGGTTCGATATCGAGCTGCATGTCCCACAGGGAGCGGGAACGGATCACTTCATTGGGCAGGTTGAGCTGGAAATAACGCCCCGAATAGGCGGGGCGGTAGAAGCTCGACAGTTGGCTCTGATCGATATTGATCTCCCCATTATTGATATGGGTCGCCAACATGATGTGCTCAAGGTCTTCTTCTAAGCGGTTGATAATGGAGTCGTGAAACGCTTGGCGCAGCATGGACTCAAACAATATGAGTCCAATCACTGTGCCTAACACTAATAAGCTCGTTAACCATAAACTGAGCTTAGTGCGAATGGAGATCATGCAGTCAGGCCGTGGAAGATGTAACCTTGGCCGCGGCGGGTTTCAATCGCGGTTTTACCGAGTTTTTTACGCAGGTGAGTCACGTAAACTTCAACCACGTTACTCTCTTTCTCATCATCAAACTGATAGAGCTTGTCGGTCAGTTGTGCCTTAGATAACAGCTTCTTAGGCGACATGAGGAAGATTTTTAACAGCCTGAACTCCATGGCGGTCAACTCATACAAATGTTCGCCAACGCTGACAGTCTGCTCGGCTTCATCTAAGGTGACGCCACCATAGCTCAACTGTTTACTGGGATTATTTAATCGGCCGTGCGCGCGGTGGATAAGTGCTTGGATACGCGCCAGTAATTCCTGTGCATGGAAGGGTTTACCTAAATAATCATCGGCGCCGGCATTAAAGCCTTCGACCTTTTCATGCCATTGGCTGCGGGCCGTTAGCATGATAACCGGCGTGCTAATGCCTTGATTACGCCAGCCTTCGAGTAATTCCAGTCCATTGCCGTCGGGGAGGCCAATATCTAAGATCACGCAGTCGTATTGGGTTTCTTTAACGAGGTAATCGGCTTCAACTGCTTTGTCAGTAATATCGGTAACGTAGCCAGCCTGTTTGAGTTGCTTCTCCAGTTCGGAGACCAACATCGGATTATCTTCAACGAGTAGCAGTTTCATGTTTTCGACATTCGCTCGGTAGTGCGGTGGAGTGTTCGAGCTGACCATTGGTGGCATCAATACTCAGATTCACTATTTGGCCGCGTTGCACTTTGATTTGTAAATCATAGCGCCATTTATGATCTTCTTGATAGAGATGGGCGTCAATTAGTTCGCCTTGGCAAAATTGATTCACCACGGCAAGGGTGCCATTGAGTGATAAAATTTGCCCGGAATTGACTAAAGCCTTGGCTTGATAATGTTCTAATTCAATCGGTTCGGCGTGAATTATTGTTGGATGCACCAGCGTAAACAGACTGAAAAAACAGATAAAAAACAGCCGTTTCATTTATGCTCCCCAATAAAAAATGGCCTAGATTTTATGCTAGGCCACTTTAATGAAACAGGCTTAAATCAAGCTGAAGTCTATCTTAACGGGTACCATATACCACGATGGTTTTACCGTGTGCTTGGATCAAATTCTGCTCTTCAAGCATCTTTAAGATACGACCCACAGTTTCGCGGGAGCAACCGACGATCTGACCAATTTCTTGGCGAGTGATCTTAATTTGCATGCCGTCTGGGTGAGTCATGGCATCGGGTTGTTTAGCTAAGTGCAACAATGTCTGGGCAATACGGCCAGCCACATCGAGGAACGCTAAATTACCCACTTTCTGGCTAGTGCTTTGTAGGCGGTATGCCATTTGAGCCGATAGCTTCATCAGAATTTCGGGGTTAACTTGAATTAATTGCTTGAACTTCTTGTAAGAGATTTCAGCAATTTCACATGCTTGTTTCGCACGAACCCAAGCAGTACGTTCAGCTTGTTCTTCGAACAATCCTAACTCACCGATAAAGTCGCCTTGATTAAGATAAGAAAGGATCATCTCCTTACCTTCTTCATCTTTAATCAATACCGCTACAGAACCTTTTACGATGTAATAAAGGGTATCTGAGTCTTCACCAGCATGGATCAAGGTGCTTTTAGCGGGATACTTGTGAATGTGACAGTGTGATAAAAACCATTCCAAAGTTGGGTCTGGTTTTGGCTTACCAATCAGAGCCATGTCGATGTTCCTCGATTGATTAAAACGAAAGTAAGAATATTCTAAATAAGCATTTTACGTCAATTACACTCATAAAAACTTGATACACCTCTTAGTTTAGAATGAGTGAATAAATGCAATTAACCACCTAAAATTAGAGCTTATTTTGCTACTTTAGTGATATTAGTCAACTAAATCGGTGCCAAACTCACTGGATTCACTTAACTCTGTAGAGTTAATCACATCTTATAAAGGCTTTTAAGGTTTTTTGCGAAGAAAATAACCTCAATTGCGACTAATGAATCAAAGGAATGGGATAATTGCTGCCCCTTAAGGGTTATTTCTATTTAATATAGGTTCGATTACGCCGATTTAGGCTCGACTTATGGGAATAATTCAGGCTAACTTGAGGGCGCGGTTGTTTTTCGTAAAGAGGTTACCAGGTGAAATACAGACAATGGGTTTTAGGCGCCGGATTCACTTTATCCCTAGGGATGAGTGCTGCCGCGCACGCATTTTCTATTCCACAGCCAGCCAATGAAGTTGCGGCGAGTAAATTTGTGCACATTCAAGTGCAGGCGGAGCAGGGCGATGCCGACGCACAATTTTTACTGGGGCTGATGTTTCTCTCTGGACGTTATGTACAGCAAGAAGTGCCGACCGGATTACATTGGATGACCCTTGCCGCCGAGCAGCAACACGAAAAGGCGCAGCAAACCTTAGCGGATCTCTCCTTTGAGGGGCAACTAGTAAAGCGTGACTTAGCCGTGGCCGAACGTTGGTACAAGGATATGGGCGAGCGTGGTAATCGCTGGGCGCAGTTCCGTTTAGGCTTTATTTACGCCTCGGGTGGCGATGGCATTGCCCGTAACTGTGGTAAAGCCGTGGAGCAATTTACCCGCGTGGGGGATGATGTTGCCCTTGGCAATGTGGCGTGGATATTAGCGACTTGCCCCGAAGCCGAATATCGCGATGGTAATAAGGCGCTCGAATTATCCTTGCAGCTGCTGAAAGTGAACGAGAACGACCCTACCAACCTCGATAACTTGGCGGCCGCCTATGCCGAAGTCGGTGATTTTGGCGCCGCGGTATCGACCCAGCAAAAAGCGATCGCTGCCTTAAAGATGACGGCCGAAGCCACCAAGACTGACGAGTTTCAGCAGCGCCTGCACAGCTATGAGCAAAAGCGCGCCTACCGTGAGACCTTGCGTTTACTCGATTAACCCTGTCTGAGTTTGCTTGTCTTGTTTTCAGCCCGAGCCATGCTCGGGCTGATTGTTTTTATGGATTATTTTTACAGATTACTTCTAGTGCATCGTTTATTCGCGTTAGCGGATTGGGTTTATGTGAGCGGCCAAGAATGTAAGATTTGATATTCCACGCCGCGTCCGCCACTGGCGGAAAGATATAAATGCAGCTCCTCGGGTGCGAGCGTGAGTTCAAGCATCGAAGCTTGGATGACGTTCTGCTGTAACAGCTCCTTGAGCGTTAGCTCACTCGCCAAGATGCCTGACGGCTTTGTCTTTCTAAACAAGCTGATATGGGGCCGAAACGGATGCTCGCTCAGATGCAACTGTAAGTGTTGGGCTAAATCCTGTGCCTGAGATGCTATGAGGGCTAACTCAGGACTGATGTTATCGCCCTTTAAACAACAGACCTGCGCTTTAGGCCACACTGCGATGCTATCGAGTGTGACGCTAAATTTAGGCTTAGCCAGCTTATCGACGCCGTCGAGCAATTGCGCCACTTGAGTCGGATTGGCTAGTCCTAAAAACGCGAGGGTTAAGTGTAAATTGTTTTGCGTCACAGCTTTGGCATTAGGCGCTAACTGCGACTTCAAGCTTTGCTGTAATTGCAGCAGTTGTTGCCGCTGTATGCTCGTGGGGGCAAATCCAAGGAAGAGTCGTTGTAACACCTGTTTATCTCCATCACCTACTCAAACGCCAAACATAAGCTATGCTTTTGTTTGGTATTACAGAAATTCCCGCTGTAATGGTTAATGATAGACTTTAGACGACTTGAGATTCATCGCGGGAAGTGTAGAAATAATACCTTAAATGGACTTGTAGGTAAGGAAATCCCTTTTCATGTCAGATGGTTTAGCAAATCCACTCCAACAGGCATTAGTGACGATTTTTAGCGAAACGCCACTAGAAACCCTAGAGCAAAATGTTGATCAAGCCTTAGAAGCTATCACATTACAACTCCACTGTGATGGGGTATTTGTGCTGACGGGCAGTTTAGCCTTAGATCATCTGCGTACCCGCAATTTGTACTTAAAACCGCAATTTAGCCAGGGCCAACAGACACGAGTCTGGCCATTGGCGCGTATGCCGTTTTTTCGCTCCTTAGTCAGAACCCCCACACTGCTGAATCTCCCCGATGTCGATACCTTGCCTGCGGAGGCCCAAGCGGAGCGGGCATTACTGCGGGATTGGAACGTTAAAAGCCTATTAGTATTACCGCCTGTGGTGTTTGGCGAAACCCGTATTGCCCTCGGCGCGGTCAATTGTTCCGAATGCTGCGAGTGGAGCGAGGAGTTTATTCAGGAATTTCAGCATGCGGCGGTGATGATTGGTTCGGCGATGGAACTCACCCGTATCGCCCACGATATGCTGGCCAGTGAGCACAGATACCGCGAAGTCTTTAATCAGCTGCCTTTAGCCTGCGCCCTGCTCGATAAACAGAACCAACTGACTATGCTGAACAAAGTGGCGTTGCAAACCCTGCCAGTGCAGCATGGATACGATTTATTCAGCATGGTGCGCGAAGAGGAGCATGCCATGCTCACAGACACGCTGCACATGGTGCGCGAAGGCGTATTGGGGCAAGCCTGGTGTGAGTTGCCCCTAAAATCGAATCAACAGTTAGATTGGCTGAGGTTAAGCTTTAGCCAAATCCACGGCAATAAAGACACTCTAGTGATGATTGCCGAAGATGTCAGTGAAAAATATCGCCTCGCCGATGAGCTGTCCTTCCATGCGAATTATGATGCCTTGACTGGGTTGCCTAATCGGCTGCATTTTGAGGCCTTGCTCGAAAACCTGCTGCAAACCAAAGATGATATGCCCACCTGCGTGGCCTTTATCGATGTAGACCAGTTTCAGGTGATCAACAATGTGAGCGGCCATCAGGCAGGTGATAAGTTACTGTGTCAGTTAGCATTACGTCTTAAACAACTGGTGCGTAAGGGCGATATTGTCGCGCGTTTGGGCGGCGATGAGTTTGGGATTTTAATGCATTATTGCAATGTGGATTCGGCGCAGCATATCGCGAATCGGATCTGCACTCAGTTAGCGACCCACGAGTTTATTTGGGAAAACCGTTGCCACAATGTCAGTGTCAGCATGGGGATCGCTAAGCTCGAAAAGTCCGCAACGGATATCTATACGGTAATGAGTCAGGCCGATGCAGCCTGTCGTCTCGCTAAGGATAAGGGCCGCAACGGCTGGCACTTATACAGTGCCAAAGATCCTAAAATGACTCGTCTCTATACCGAGATGATGGCGTCGGTCGATATCGTCAGCGCCCTCGCACTCAATCAATTTGAGCTTTATTTCCAAAGCATTGCCCCGCTTAATCGCGAGGAGTCCGGCCTGCATTTAGAGGTGCTGCTGCGGATGGTGCAGGCCAACGGCACTATTGTTTCTCCGGCGATCTTTCTCCCTGCGGCGGAGCGTTACAACTTGGCGGCTAAGGTCGACTTATGGGTGATAGATAATCTGCTGAAGTGGGGCAGTAGCCATTTGGATATTTGGCAACAGCTGGAGCTAGTCTCAGTCAACCTGTCGGCGACCTCGTTAGGTGACAGCGAGTTTATGAATTGGCTCGAAATGCGCTTGATGACCGAGCCTGAGCTGGTGGACAAGCTCTGCATCGAAATCACCGAAACCGCTGCCGTTAGCCAGCTAGATCAAGCCACTAAACTGATTGAAGTGCTGCGGCCGTTAAACTGTCAACTGGCGCTGGATGACTTTGGTGCGGGCTTCTCAAGCTTTGCCTACCTTAAACGCTTGAACGTGGATTATGTCAAAATTGATGGTCAGTTCGTGATTAACCTGTGCGAGGATGAGGCTGACCAAGCCATCATCAAAGCCATTTGTCAGTTAGGGCAAGATATGGGCTTCGATGTGGTGGCAGAGTTTGTTGAATCAAAAGAAATCGCCTTAAAGTTGAAAAGCTTAGGCGTGGATTATGCGCAGGGCTATGCCATCAATAAACCCGCGCCACTGCTGACCTTGACCTCAGGACTCGCTAGACCTTGGATGCTGGATTAGTCATATTTTCGATAGGCAATTTTTTAAAATCCGCAACTCTTAACCTATAAGTGATTAATTTATCAATATTAATCCGATTGTGACTCCACGCAATTTGGGCTGCGACAGATTGTCGCGCCCAGCCGACTTTTGATTGCGCTTCCTTCACTAGTAACAACAATACCCCCACAAAAATCATTAAAAACAATATGTAGGGGAATATCGTGCTGTATCAACCTATCAAATTAGCCGTTATTTTAGCGGGAGTGCTCGGCACCGCTGTACCTCAATTGGCTTGGTCTGCTGAGGCGAGCGATTGTGGTGAAGATAAAAAATGTCAGGATTATCTGCGAGTCTCCGGCGATGTAATGCGCCAGCCCGTTCATCTTGTGAGCGATCCTAAACAGAACCGTTTGCCATTGCCGGCCTACGATGGCTCGGGATTTTTACGTTCTATCCCCGGATTTAATATCACTCGCAAAGGCGGCTCAGGTGGCGACCCTATGTTTCGGGGGCTGGGCGGTTCGCGTTTAAACATAGTCGATGATGGTCAGCATGTGTATGGTGCCTGTGGGGGACGTATGGACCCACCGACAAACTATATTTATCCCGAAAGCTACGATGAGATAACGGTGATCAAAGGGCCACAGACGGTGAAGTACGGCCCCGTCGGCAGCGCGGGCACAATTCTATTTGAGAAAAACCGCCATCGCTTTAATCAAGCGGATCTTGAAGGCCGAGCCAGCGCGACGGGCGGCAGTTTCGATAGGCGAGATGCCATGGTGGAGCTGAGTGCTGGGGATAAGAATTACTATCTTGATTTCGATATGAATCAATCCAGTAGTGATCATTATGAAGACGGAAATGGCAATAAAGTGCAATCGAGTTACGATCGCCAAAACGCGAATCTCGCCTTGGGGTGGACACCGACAGAGCGCACGGTACTTGAACTTGCATACGGCGAGTCGAGCGGCGAAGCCGAATATGCCGACAGGTTAAACAAGGCACGTCAAATCGATAACCGTGATGTGGCGCTGCTGCTACAACACGAGTTTGAGTCGAGTTGGTTAACGGCGGTCGAACTGCAAGCCTTTAGCAATAAAAACGACCACATTATGGATAGGTTCGATGAAGGGGTTAATTCAGGCGCCAATGTGCGGCGGATGACGGAGGGCGGCCATTTGTGGTTCGAGTTAGCGCCACTCGATGCCCTCGAATTAACACTGGGGCTGGATTATATGTCTAGCAAACACGATGGTCGCAGCATGGCGCCCGGCGATGTCGGCTTAGACGACTTACTCAATAAACCCTTTAAGGAGGATATGCGCTATCAAAACTATGGGCTGTTTGCCGAGTCGCGCTATCGTTTTGAAGAGAGCGACCTAGGCAGCAGTAGCTTGCATGCAGGATTGAGAATAGACGACTGGAATAGCGAGCTCTTGATTGCTCAGCAGGGTGAGCGGGACGATACCCTCTACAGCGGATACCTGCGTTATGAGTTTCAAACCGCGCAGCACCAATATTATGCAGGCTTTGGCTCGGCGCAGCGGATGCCGGATTATTGGGAGATTATGAAGACTAGCGCCAATAACCCCGCACAAAAAGCCTTTGATCTGAAAGCGGAAACCACCAATCAGTTCGATATAGGTTGGATTTATCAGGGGCCTGTCGAGGCTTCGGTGTCACTCTTCTATGGTGAGATTGCGGACTATATCCTGATTGATTCCAGCGGCCAAGCCACCCTTGCTCGTAATATCGATGCGAGCCTCTACGGCGGTGAGGCCAGCCTAGATTATGCGCTGAATGAGCAATGGTCGAGCCAACTCACGGTGAGTTATACCCATGGCGAAAACGATACCGACAAGGTCGCGCTTGGGCAAATATCACCGTTAGAGGCTAGATTAACCGTTAACTACCAATGGCAAAGTTGGACCATGGCGGCGCAGTGGCGAGTGGTGGCCGCGCAAGACCGTTACACCTTAGGTCATGGCAACATTGTGGGCCAAGACTTAGGCCCGAGCAGTGGTTTTGGTACTTTGGCGCTCAATGCTTCTTGGTCATACAGCAAGGATTTATCCTTAATTTTGGGTGTCGAAAACCTGTTTGATACCGCCTATGCCGAGCATGTGAGTAAGGCGGGTACGGGGAACGATCTGCCGGGCAGTGAGGCCATGTTTAGGGTCAACGAGCCGGGTCGTAATCTCTGGGCTAAGCTGACCTATCAGTTCTAACTCGGCTTATTTGTACTATTGTCGCCCCGAGAGTCTTGCTGTCGGGGCGATGCTATTTTTAGCAAGCCAATGCCAAACTGCGGCGTATCAAAGCTAAGGCTGCGGGAGGGACACTGCCTAAGGCCTATGTTAAACTTCCCCATCATTTTTATCTGTTGATACTGTTGCATTGAACAATCTACCCATTCATTCCTTATTGCCATCCCTGCGTGATGCCTTTGCGAAACATGCGCAAGTGATCCTCGAAGCGCCAACGGGTGCGGGTAAATCGACCGCATTGCCCTTAGCCATGCTGGATTGGCCTGAGATTTCTGGGCGGATTTTAATGCTGGAACCTCGACGTGTGGCCGCCCGTAGCGTGGCGCAATTTATTGCCAGTTGTCGGCAGCAGGCGGTAGGGCAAGAGGTAGGTTATCGTGTGCGCGGCGAGTCAAAGGTCAGCGGTGAGACTCGACTTGAGATTGTCACCGAAGGGATTTTAACTCGCATGATCCAGCAAGATCCTGAATTGACAGGCATCGAGATGATCATTTTCGACGAGATCCACGAGCGGCATTTGACCACAGATCTCGGTTTAGCCTTGGCGCTCGAAGTGCAAAGCTCGCTGCGGGACGACTTAAAAATCCTCGCCATGTCGGCAACCTTATCTGGCCTGACATTGGCCGAGTTGATGCCCGATGCCGCTCTGCTACAGAGTGAAGGGCGCAGTTTCCCGGTCGACATTCGCTATCGCCCCGTTGCTGGGCAGCAGCATTGGCTCGATCATCTGAGCCGTGTTGTGCTCGATGCCGCGACATCCGTAGGCGATAAGGGCCCGCAGGATATTTTGGTGTTTTTGCCCGGTAAAGCCGAAATCCTCCGAGTGGCGCAGTATCTAGAAGAGCGCCTCGATAGCAGCAGTGTGGCAGTGTGCCCACTCTATGGCGAGCTATCGGCGCAGGAACAAGACAGGGCGATAAAGGCCGACAGCAGCAGGCGCAAAATAGTGCTCTCCACTAACGTGGCCGAGTCGAGCCTGACCATCGAGGGCATTGGCCTTGTTATCGACAGCGGTTATAAACGCCAAGCCAGTTTTAATCCTAAAACTGGGGTGACACGTTTAAGCCTTAAGCGCATCAGCCAAGCCTCGGCAACCCAGCGTGCTGGCCGTGCGGGGCGTTTGGCGGCGGGCGAGTGCATCCGTTTATGGGGCCAAGAGGAGCATCAACGTCTGCTCAAGGCCGATGAACCCGAAATCAGCCAAGCCGACTTAGTCGCCATGGCCCACGACTGTGCCTACTGGGGCGCGAAATCCTTCAGCGACTTACTGTTATTGACTGCACCGCCCACGGTGAACGAGGCATTAGCTTGGCAACTGCTTCAGCGTTTAGGCATGGTCGATGAGCAAAACAAGCTGACTGCGCATGGCAAAGCGGCCTATGAGCTGGGGTGTCACCCGCGCCTTGCCCATATGTTATTGGTGGCCAAATCTCGCGATGAACATCAACTGGCGGCCTTAGCCTGTTTACTGGCGGGGATTTTAGAGGCGCGGGGATTGCCGCGCAAAGGCGCAGATATCATGAATTATCTGCACTTTGCCACCCAAGGCAGTGCGGGGCAGCAAGCCAAACAATGGCTTAAAAAGCTGGCGCTAGATAAGCAATTTACTCAGGCCGATTTAGTGGCCATCGCCTCCCATGCCCATCATCAGGATGCTGGTTTGCTGTTGGCGCTGGCTTATCCTGACCGTATTGCCAAATCCCGTGGCGTTGAGGGGTATCAATTGGCCAATGGAACGGGTGTGGTGCTCAACGCCGAAGATGCCTTAGCGCAAACGCCTTGGCTGGTGGTGGCGGATTTTCAAGAAACCGAAGGCAAGAATGCCGGGCGGATTTATCTCGCCAGTCCATTATCACCAAGTCTGTTCGATGAGGAATTGGCTGAGCTGGTGGATCGTTATGACCAATGCGGCTGGGATGAAGCTAAAGGCCGCGCTGTGGCCGAACGCCAAACGAAAGTCGGGCAGATTTTACTGAAATCAGAGGCTATCCCAAATCCGAATCGCGGCCAAATTGTGGCGGCATTGCTAAGTTACATTCGCCAGCAGGGGTTACAAATCCTCAATTGGCACGATAACTTAGCGCAGTTTCAGGCTCGATTACAGTTAGCGCGCGATTTAGATCCGAATGCCGATTGGCCGGATATGAGCGATACCGCGCTGCTGGCAAACCTTGAAACATGGCTGGCGCCCTACCTTGAAAATGTGAATAATCTGCCGCAATTACAAAAACTCGATTGCTTTAGTTTGCTGGTAAACCAATTAACTTGGTCACAGCAACAGGCTCTCGATGCGCTGCTGCCCACCTCATGGCCGTTAGCCACGGGCACCTTCGCGCCGATATTGTACGATGCTTCGGGGCGAGCCTTGCTGCGGGTACGTTTGCAGGAAACCTTTGGCATGGCAGACAGCCCGCTACTGGCTCAAGGTAAGCTGAAGGTGACGATGGAATTGCTGTCACCGGCGCAGCGCCCCTTGGCGCTAACAGCGGATCTCGCCAGTTTTTGGCAAGGGCCCTATGTGGAAGTGAAAAAAGAAATGCGTGGGCGTTATCCTAAACACCTGTGGCCGGACGACCCTGCCAATACGCAGCCCACAAAATTTACCAAGAAGAAAACCTTAGGTTTATCTCAGTCATAGCCTTTAGACTGCTTTGATTTACAGCCTTGTGTTGTGCCTGTGACTGATGCCGTTAACGCATAAATGATGAAGTAGATATGACAACTAAGACGACAAAAAAAGCGAAAGCGAAGCGCAGCCGTGGCCTGTTTGGGCAAATTTGGTCGCTCACTTGGAAACTAGCCTTAATCGGCCTAGCCGTTGTGACCTTCTACAGTATTTACCTCGATCAAATTATTGCCCGCAAGTTTGAGGGGCAAAAATGGCACTTACCCGCGCAGGTATTTAGCCGCTCGATGGCCTTATATCCCGGCGCTGCCGTGAGTCATCCACAGTTAATGGCCGAACTCAAACTCTTAGGTTATCGCAAAGTCGCCAATCCCCGTGAGGTCGGTGAGTTCTCGGCATCCAGCACCAAAATCGAATTATGGCGTCGTCCCTTCTTACATCCTGAGGGCGATCAGGCTGAGCAGCGGGTGATGATTAGCTTCGACAGCGATGGGATCAGCTCGATTGCACGTATGTCAGATAAGCGCCAGTTGGCGGTATTCCATTTAGAACCTGTATTGCTCGACCGCATTATTGCGGGTGACGGCGAAGACAGATTGTTTGTCCCCACAGAAGAAATGCCTAAGGCGATTGTAAAAGCCTTGCTGCTGGTGGAAGACCGTAGTTTTTACGAGCATCACGGGGTCAACCCCTTCGCGATTCTGCGCGCCGCTTTTGTGAATATCAGTGCGGGGCGAACTGTGCAGGGCGGCTCGACACTGACCCAGCAGTTGGCGAAAAACTTCTTCCTCTCGAGCGAGCGCTCTTTGCTGCGTAAAATTCGCGAAGCCTTAATGGCGGTGATTATCGATTTTCGTTACAGCAAGGAAGAAATCCTCGAGGCCTACCTCAACGAAGTGTATATGGGGCAAGATAAATCCCGCGCCGTGCATGGTATGGGGCTGGCTTCACAGTTCTATTTTGGTCGACCCATCGGCGAGCTAACCACTGCGCAGCAAGCGTTTTTAGTGGCGGCGATTAAGGGGCCTTCCTATTACAACCCATGGCGTTATCCTGAGCGCAGCCAAGAGCGTCGCGATTTAGTGCTACGTCTCTTGATGGAGTCGGGCGAGCTGAGCACTGCGCAATACAAGGTCGCGGTAGAGTCGCCCTTAGGCTTGCGTAATCCCAATAAACCAGTGCATCAAAAGCTACCTGCGTTTTATGCCTTGGTTAAACAAGAGCTTAACGAGCGCTATGGTGATGCGTTATTAAAACAATCTGGGGTCAAGATTTACACCACACTGGATCCAATGGCGCAGGAAGCCGCCGAAATCGCCGTGACTCAAACCTTTAAGAGCTTAGATAAAGGCAATAAGTCGTTGCAGATTGGTATGGTCGTGACGGACAAATACACTGGCGGTATCGCGGCTATGGTCGGTGATAAAACGCCAGGCTTTGACGGTTATAACCGCGCGGTTGAGATCCGCAGACCCATAGGCTCGCTCATCAAACCATTCGTGTATGCGACCGCATTGGCACCGAATAGCCAGTTTACCTTGGCTTCGCCACTTAAAGATCAGCCGATTACCCTAAAGAATGAGCAGGGTAAAACCTGGTCACCGCAGAACTTTGATAAGAAGTTTAGCGGACAAGTCTCCTTGTTAACGGCGCTGAAAAAGTCGATGAACGTACCTACGGTGAACCTCGGGATTGCCGTGGGGGTGGATGCGGTGGCAACCACGCTGGCTAAGTCGGGCTGGCAAGAGCCGCTTAACGAATACCCGTCTATGCTACTGGGCGCCGTGAATGGCTCGCCGTTAATGGTGGCGCAGGTTTATCAGACGCTGGCCGATTATGGTGCCTATCGCAAACTCACCACAGTGACGGCGGTGCTCGACAGTCACAATCAGCCGTTACCTGTGACCCGCTCACCGAAGGAGCAAGCTATTACGCCGGATACTGACTTCCTGGTGCAATATGCCATGCAGCAAGTGGTGCGCTCGGGTACGGCAACACGTTTAGGTAATGCCTTCCCAGGCGTTGCTCTGGCGGGTAAAACCGGTACCAGTAACGATAGCCGCGACTCTTGGTTCGCCGGTTTTGACGAGCGTAACGTCGCGGCGATTTGGGTCGGACGCGACGATAACGGCAAGACCAGCCTCTACGGTAGCAGTGGCGCCATGGCGGTGTATCAAGCCTTCTTAAAGGAGCGTCCACCGATTGGGCTACGCTCGATTCCGCCAACGGGCGTGATCCAAGGTTACTTTGACCGTGATACTGGTGAAGCTAAGGAGGCGGGATGCCGCAATACCGAGGCATTGCCAGCCCTTAGAGGTACCTATAATCCTGCGAAAAACTGCGGCGAGCCGTTGCAGTGGTGGCAGAAGATTTTAGGTCAGTAATACTTATTCTTGATAGGTAAAGCGATAATAGCGGTGCAGCAAAATGGCACCGCTGTCTTTTAAAAAGAGAGTACCAGATGTATAAAACCGCAGCCGCAGTGCATATCCTTGTTAAACACAAAGAGCAGGCGGAAGATATTATTAAGCAATTGAATAAAGGCGCGAATTTTGGCGCGTTAGCCAAGCGCTATTCTTCATGTCCGTCGGCGAAAAAGGGCGGCGATCTCGGTGAATTCAAGCGTGGGCAAATGGTGCCGCAGTTCGATAAAGTCGCTTTTTCCGGTGAACTGCTGGTGCCACATCTCGTTAAAACCAAGTTTGGTTGGCATGTAGTGAAGGTGCTGTATCGCACTTAATCAGGTTGCGTTGATTGAGCAAATAAGCTACTTATCGACGCATTAAGCTGCATCTCAACACCAATCTAAAGGCTTATTTTCAAAAAATAGTTAGCTGTGCGCGTTTCCAGTGTTCTCACGGAATAAACGCGCATACGCACTAATAAGACGTTAGCTTCTGGTATGTATAAATGGATTTAAAACAAACAAATTTGCAGAGCATTCTCGACAGGCTCTATAAGACTGTGTTGACACTACTCCTCCCACAATTAGGATTACTCACCATAGTTGGTTCAAAAAGTGATCAATATACTTTTTTGCTGATGTTTATTGTTTTTCTAGCTTTGAATATTCTCATTCCCGTATGGTTACTCCTATTCAACACTGGGAATTCAAAAATTGATTCATTTTCAATCACAATAGACGACCAGAAAATTCTTGTTTCGACCTATGAAGAAGTCCAGAAGATAGATAAAGCTTCATATTGTGGCTATAAAGTTACCTCGCAGTATCCAAAGAAAATACAGCTATTAGAGGCTAACGGCGAACATATAGAGTTTAGTTACTATGCGTTAAATAAAGAGCAAAGGAACCGCTTGTTTGATTATTTGGGACCAGCCAAAAGCTAACAATCAGATCTAGTCGCTCCCTTCGAACGCAGGGACAAAATATGGGGCCGCTGGGCGAATGCGGCCCATATTCTTACCCCTAAGTGTGGATGTTATCCATAAAAGTCTAAAGCTAAAGCCAACGACTTAGAGTAAAAACTAACGCGTTTTTGTCGGATAGGCGACACCTGTTACCAAGTGCCGCCCTCCTAAGAACCGTACGTGCAACTTTCACTGCATACGGCTCAAGCCTCCACGAAGGCATTAAGATAATACCCAGCAACTTACAACGCAGTTT